>CAYJIN010000049.1:0-15557 GCA_964370245.1 uncultured Desulfovibrionaceae bacterium | reverse complement strand
AGCCTTTTTGTTGCGCTTTTGTTACCCATTTAAACGAGATTGGGTGATTTTCTGCCGCGTTTGAACCCATGATAAGAATACAATCAGCATTTTCTAAATCTGCCCAGTGGTTTGTCATACAACCACGTCCGAACGACTCTGCCAGAGCCGATACAGTGGAGCTATGTCAGAGACGTGCTTGGTGCTCGATATACACAAGCCCAAGAGAACGCATAAGCGCCTGTAAAGTCCAACATTCTTCGTTATCTAAAGCCGCAGAACCAAAAGAAGCCATACCAAGAGTACGGTTTACGGTTTCGCCTTTATCATTTGTTAATGCAAAGGTTTCGTCACGTGTTTTTTTCACACGCTTTGCAATTTCTTTTACTGTCCACTCCCAGCTTACTTCTTTCCACTCATTTGAGTTTGGCGCACGGTAAAGTGGAGATTTAGGACGGGCATCATTTTCAGATACTTGTATAGAAGCAGCACCTTTTGCGCAAAGGCTGCCTTGGTTAATTGGATGATCTGGATCACCTTCAATATTTATTGCTCTATCAGTTTTATTGCCTGCTTTTTTATCGCCAGTATGAACAATTAAACCGCAACCAACAGCACAAAAACAACACACAGAAGTAGTGAGTTTTGTCCATTGAAGCTTTGCTTGCTCAGCACGAGCTTGAAGAGGCTTGAGGCTAAAACTTAGGCCTGAAACAGCAATTGCTGTTGCTGTTGAACCTAATTTTAGGAAGCTACGTCTTGTAATACTCATAAGCTTATCCTTATATATTTAGTTTTATTTCATAGCATTTGTGTAATTTTTACATAAATACACAGAAACAAATTTTATGGAATATAAAGGAATAACTCTCTCTTGTCAATAAAAGCTCTCAATTAGAGAGCTTCATTGTGAGAAATATCTCAATAAACTTCTTTTATTATATCATACGCTTAGTTCCATTAGTTTCGTTTGCTTTTTTCTTCTTGAAATGCTATATTTAGTGAAATTTAAATCTATAGGTCAATTATGTCGCAAAACGATTCAAAAAATATATCTCAGCTCTACGGGGCAAATTATAAAAACGAAGCAAAGAAAATCTTGAAGAAAGATTATCTACCAACAGAAATAAGTAAATTTTTAGAAAAACTCTCTGAAGTAGCAACTCCAACTTTAAAGAAAAAAATTGAAATTAATTTTGATAAACATATTCATGCGCAAGGTAAAAGTGTTTTTACACGTGAAGAACTTTTCCCTTATGCAAACTATTCAAAAGTTTATGTATATCTTTTAGAAATTCTTTCTATTGATTTCGACAAAGAACTTCAAAAAAGTGAATTTATTTCAACTCTTCAAGAAATTAGAAAAAATATTGAAAACAATAAAAAATATTCACATGAACTTTTAGAAGCTTTTATAAAAGAAGATGAAACTTTCTATCAGGCACAAGCTGAAATTTCTTCAACTTATTCATTTTTATGCTATTTCATTGCAAATATTGCCTTTCTTCCTTTCTTTATTTACACAAGAGAACAGGCTGAAACAAAAGCTGAAATCAAATATGATGAGATTATTTGGCAACACGGCCACTGCCCTTATTGTGGTTCTGCCCCACTTCTTTCTTACCTTAAAGAAAAAGAAGGCAAACGCGTGCACGCTTGCTCTACTTGCTTAGGGATGTATCGCGTGCCACGCATTCAATGCCCTTATTGTTTAGAGCAAAAACAAGAAAAGCTTACATACTTCACCGCAGACAATGAAAAAGATTGCCAAGTAAGCCTTTGCAAAAACTGTAAAAATTATATAAAAATATTTGATTTGCGTGAAAACATTTCTTTTAATCCAAATCCGCTTTTAGACGATTACAAAACGCTCACTCTCGATTTAATTGCAGAAAACCAAAATTATACAAAGGCAGTGCTTTCATTATGGATATACTAAAACAAGAACAAAATAGCGCTGGCTTTCTTTCAATTCAGCCTTTGCGCTTCAAAAATGGAGTAAGTGAAACTATTGATGATTTAGTAAGCCTTGAAAAACCTTACTTCTTTTCTTATACTTGCAAAGATGGCGAGAACACTTGGCAAGGCGACAAAGTTCTTTATGCATACCCCGATAAAATTGAAGATTTGATTCTAGGGCATATTGTTCTTGATTGTCTTCCCTGTTACGATTCAGATTTTAGCTTTGAAATCAAGAATGAAAATAATAAATATATTCTCAGTCTTGAAGCGAAAAAAAAGGAAGTTGATACTCAAACTAAAGGAACACTTGCCGCTGTTACCATTGACGAAATCCCTGTAATTATGGATAATTTTCTTTCCTGCAATGGCAAATGGGAAGGCACAGGTTGTTTTCATAGGGCTGGGCTTTATAATCCCGTTACAAAAAAAATGATTATTGCCGAAGATATTGGGCGTCATAATTGCGTTGATAGGCTCAAAGGCTATACACTTCTAAACAACCTAAAAATTGAAGATTATTTTCTTTTTATTACAGCAAGAATAACCACTTCACTCTATAAAAAAATTAGAAGAGCTGGCATAACAACAATTATTAGTCGTTCTGCAATCACTAGCACTCCTTATGAATGCGCCATTGAAGATAATTGCACACTTGCAGCATTTTGCAGGCCAAATGAAAAAAGAGTCACCCTCTTTCACAATGGCATGAACACCATAACTCTTTAGAGAAAAATATGATAAATGGCATAGTATTAGCAGGCGGATTATCAAGCAGATTTGGCTCATGCAAAAGCAAATTAGAAATTGATAAGCAAAGTATACTCAAAAATACATTCAACTTAGCCGCACAATTTTGTGAGGAAGTTGCCGTTTCATGCCGTGAAGAAAAAAAGATTGATGGCTATCCTCATATCTATGACAAACTGATTTGCTATGCGCCAATTTGCGGAATTTATTCAGCTTTAGAACATTATAAATCCCCAGTGCTTGTTCTTTCATGCGATTTGCCTTTTATCAATAAAGAAACAATTGCAACACTTGTTGAAGAAAGAAATAAAGCTATACAAAATAATGAAAATATTTTGATGACAACTTTTAGGCCAGAAGGAACTAATTTTATTGAAGCTTTAGTTGCTATTTATGAATATGAGGCAATTCATCCTATAAAAAAAGCTTTAGAAAAAGAAAGATATTCCCTCTTTAAAGCAATCCCCGAAGAGAAAAGACACCATATCATCACGCAAGACATTGAAGTTTTTTTCAATATTAATTATCCAAAAGATCTTGATGAAGCCAAAAAAATAAACAATAAAACAAAAATCTAACTCTCATAAAAATCTCACTTAGCATACTGTTAGGTGAGATTTTTTCATTTAGCATTAAACAATTTAATAATTCTAAGCTTCTTCATTAATTGAAAAAACTTGCCTTTTTATTATTTTTTTGTTATAAATATAAAAAGCTTTATTTTTGGAATTTACGTGTGTTTTATTTAACCTCTAGCATTCAAAGGAGCTTATATGGTAAAATCAATGAATTTACCTACAAAAATGGCAATTGGTCTTGTTTTAGGTTTAATTGTCGGCGCAATTTGTTCTTCAATGAAAATTGATGCTTCGTTTTTTCAACCAATTGGACAACTATTTATTAGTCTAGTGCGTATGCTTGTTGTTCCATTGGTATTTTTTACGCTTGTTGCCGGTGCTGCAAGTATTGCAGACATCACAAAACTTGGCCGAGTTGCATTAAAAACTGTGCTTTATTATTTATTTACAACAGGTATTGCAATTACTATTGGTTTGCTTATTGCAAACTTTGTGCAACCTGGCGCAGGATTAACTATTCCTGCTGAAGGCATGAGTTACAAAGAAGTAACTCCGCCTACTCTCATTTCAGTTTTACTTAATATTGTTCCAATAAACCCTGTTGATGCTTTAGCAAAAGGTAATATGCTACAAATTATTTTCTTTGCTATCATGCTTGGCGTTTCGCTGACTTATTTAGGCGATTCTGCAAAAACTTTAACAAAAAACATTGAAATTATGGCTGATGCTATGATTAGAATGACAAATCTTGTTATGGTTTATGCACCAATAGGCGTATTTGGACTTATGGCTTTTACTGTAAGCAAACACGGCATTGCAGTATTATTGCCATTAGGTAAACTCATTTTAGTTATGTATATAGCTTCCATTCTTCATGTTCTTATCACGTATATTCCATGTATTAAATTTAGCGGTGTTTCACTTTCCACGTTTTTTAAAGAAATTATAAGCCCACTTATGATTGCTTTTACCACTTGTTCAAGTGCTGCTGCCCTTTCATCAAACTTACAAAGCGTGCAGAAAATTGGTGCTTCAAAAACAGTTTCAACTTTCTCAATTCCGCTTGGTAACACAATTAATATGGATGGCGCTGCAATTTATATGGGTGTTGCAGCAGTTTTTGCCGCTGAAATTTACGGCATTCCACTTCCTCTTGATAAGCAATTAACAATTGTCTTGCTTGCAATGCTTGCTTCAATTGGCTCAATGGGTGTTCCTGGTGCTGCGCTTGTTATGATTACAATGGTGTTCACACAAGTTGGCATTCCATTAGAAGCAATTGCTTTAGTTGCTGGTGTTGACAGAATTATGGATATGGCTCGCACATCTATCAACGTGCTTGGCGATGCTACAGCGGCAATTTTCGTGTCAAAACTTGAAGGCGAAATCAAACCAAACAATGAATAAACATTCTAGCAAGTTAGAATAACACAAATAAAATCCTCTATTTTTTTACAGAATAGAGGATTTTTTATTTAAGAGATGTTTTATTTAATAGTCAATTCATCTATTGGACTAGGTTTTGCAAAATGATACCCTTGCGAATAATCAATTTCATTTTCCAAAACAATGTCTTGTATTGCACCATTCTCAACAAATTCTGCCACAATTTTAGAATTAATAAGTTTTGCCATATAACAAATTGAATTGAGAATTATTTTGTTTTCACTTGTTTTGATAAGGTTTTTAATAATGTCTCCATCAATCTTAATAATATCTGGTTTTAGAGAAATAATGGAAGTATATGTTGCAAAACCAACACCAAAATCATCAACAGCTATTTTACAACCAAGCTTTCGAATTTCGCATAAAAATTCAATAACATCTTCCATATTATTATAATTTTCAGTTTCAACAAATTCTACTGTAATTCTTTCAGGATGTGGATGCTTTTGCACTCTATCAATGAACCATTCTTTAAACTTTGCAGATTGAATATCAAACAATGATATATTTAGGCAAAGCTCGCTTTCTTTATTTTCAAAATCTTTCATTGCTTTATCAAGCATAATTTCGCTTATTGGCAAATAGAGTTTAAGTTTTTTTGCGCTTTCTAAAAATATACCTGGTGCATATAAATTGCCTTTTGCATCGTAAATACGCATCAAAGCTTCATATTTTTTAAATTCACCACTCTCATTGCACATCAAGCCTTGATAAAATGGAACAACTTTATCGTTTTTAATCGCATAATTAATCAATTCAAACATTTTCACATTTTTACGTGTTTGCTCAAGCAGTTGATCTCTTTCATTTGTTTCTATAATAAAATTATTCTGCGATTTTTTGTTAATGAATAAAGTGCTTTTTGCTCTATCAACCATATGCCCACGCCCAAAAACAAGCACGAAACGTGATACGCCAGCTAATTCAGTTTTTTCTGCTGTTGTTAGCTCATATTGCTTATAAAAGCCACGCATTAAATTTTCAAAATCTATATTTGAAATTTGATCATTTGTTGCAACAATAAAGTTTTTATAATTAAAGATATATACGAAAATAAGAGTATCAAGCGAAAGAGATTTAAGAGCACCTTTAATCATCTGTAAAACATCTTTACAACTGCTTACGTAGCGCTCTTCACCAAAAGTTGCAATCATCATATCAGCATTCACAACTTCAGTCATGCAGATTTTATTGAACTGCTTTTCTGCACAATCTTCTAAATATTTTTCATAGCTAAGAACTTGGTAGCGCCTATCTACTTTATAATCGTGTAAGTTATTGATGCTATTATCCATAACCACAAACCTCTACCTTCTGCACATAGTATTAACACAATATCTTATACATTATTTTATCTGATTCTACTTTATAGAAATAGCTATTCATCATTATTTTGTCAATATATCTGACAACAAATGACAAATATATTCGCACTAGATAGTTATTATTTTTTCTTGAATTTCTTTATAGGAAAGTGTATTTTATTTTGGTGATTTTGTTTCGCATTTTTAACATATAATAGGCAAATAGAGATTTATGAATAAACATATTTTTTTGCAACAGCTCATTCTTAATATCAATAGCACCTTAGAACTTTCTGAGGCAATGAATGCTACTTTTTTATATTTGGCGGAACACTTCCCTATTGCCGGCATAACTCTGCATCGTTTTATTCCTGAAGAAAAATCTGTCCAATTTGATTTTCTGCTTACTGACACTGGCTTTCACGAGTTTGATAGCAAAATAGAAGTCAGTGCTAGTGAACTTGATTTTTTAACTCAGCATGAAATTACGCAAGAATTAGAATATGGCGATAGTGCACAAGACCATTCACTTGCAAAAAAATTCAATCAAGTTTTATCTGATTATTTACCTATTCTCGACCGCACCTATCTTGCAACCATTCTTACGGTTGGCACTGAAGTTGTTGGGCATTTTTGTCTTGTTGGAACGCACGCCAACTGCTTCACTCAAAAACACGAAACATTATTAGAGGTTATGCGCTCTTCTCTCGGCATGATAATGCTCCATTTATTAAAGCATTATAAAATTCAAAAAAACAAGTTACGTATTGAAGAAGAAAAATTTCATCAATCAGAAATTGAATTACTTAAGGGCTTGCCGATTATTGGAAAAAATTCTGCCCTTCAAGATGCAACAAAAGCTATTGAACAGCTTGCTATGAGCAATGCTCCTGTTCTTATCACAGGCGAAACTGGCACAGGAAAAGAACTTATTGCCGATGCAGTGCAACATCTTTCCGCGCAAAAAAATACTGTTTACCTAAAAATAAACTGCGGAGCAATTCCAGAAACTCTCATTGATAGTGAACTTTTCGGCTTTCAAAAAGGTGCATTTACAGGTGCAACACATCATAAAACTGGTAAATTTGAACAAGCCAATGGTGGCACACTTTTTCTTGATGAAATTGGCGAACTTTCATTGCAGTCACAAGTGCGCCTTCTAAGAGTTCTACAAGACAATAGCATTCAAAGAATTGGTGGAACAAAGCCAATTCCCGTAAATGTGCGTATAATTGCTGCAACGAATAGACCACTAGAAACCATGATTCAAGCTGGAACTTTCCGTGAGGATTTATTTCATCGCCTCAACGTTTTTCCTTTACATTTGCCCCCACTAAGAGAAAGGCGTGACGACATCCCTCTTCTTGTAAACCACTTTGTTAAAGAATTCTGTAAAAAACTCAATATACCTACAGAAGTTATTGTAAACATTCATTCTTTAGAGCTTGTAAAGAACTATTCATGGCCAGGAAATATACGTGAACTAAAAAACCTTATCCAGCGTGCGCTTACTTTAAATCCTTATGAGGTTTTAGATTTATCAAAATATCTCCCGCAAATTCCACAAAGCACACAGCCAAATAATGAACAAGTAAACCTTTCAAATTTACAAAGTCTTATTCAAGCGGAAGTTGCAAAAGCGCTTTCAGAAAAAACTGATGATAAAAAATCTAATACCAAGACCAGTGAAATTATTCATTCCAATGAAAATAAAGCTGATCTAGCTTTGGATAAAGTAATGAGCGATCACATAAAAAAAGTATTAGCACTCTGCAATTATAAAATAAGTGGTAAAGGTGGTGCAGCAGAGGTTTTACAAATAAATCCAAGCACATTAAGAAAAAAAATGCAAAAGCTCAACATTCAATTAGAGCGCATAGTATAAAAAAATCCCCCTCTTCAAATAAACAGGGGGATTTGAATTTTCAATAAAATATTCTAAAGATATTATTCTTCAATTGCAGCACCAACAACAATTTGTGCCTCTCTTGTTTGCAATTCATTATACACGTTTGTAGCAATTTCTACAAAACAAAGCGCTAAACCAGCGCAAGCAAAGAAAGAAACAATTATTGGTAAAAGCGTGCTTTTCTTTTTAGTTGCACTTTTATTTGTCTTGTCATTTGTAACATCAACATTTTTCTCTGTTTCACTAGGGATATTTTTTTCATTACTCATTATTTACTCCACCTTGCTTCACAAATTTTTCTTTAATTTTACGTCTGAATAATTTAATAAATCCTTCAATAGGTGGAATTGGGCAAAGGAAATTACACCAAGGACGTCTGATAAATATTGAAGCTAATAGCACTAAGCCTAAAAGCATAAAGGAAAGAATTGAACCATTTACATCAAAGAAAGTTCCAAAAACTTCATAGGCTGAAAGCCCAGGATTTCGTAGGATTAGCGCAACAACAATAGCAGTAAGAGCCAGTAAACGTTGCATCCATTTTAAACCATTTGCTAAAAATTTTGCTTGAATTTGTTTTGCGCCGCCAACAAGTCCCATACATTCTTGCACTGCACCAAATGGGCAAAACCATAGGCAATAAGGGTTTTTATTGTCGATAACAAGCACAAGAAACACACCCCCAAGGAGCATATAATAATATAAATCAGTGCGCCAATCAGGCCAAAAACCAAGCAAAAACTGATTGATGTAAGAAATTGTAAGTAAATTTGTGTAAAGAAAACCAAGAAAAACCATGCCCGCAATCATGCAAAGCCAACGAGCTTGTTTTGTATATTTGAATTGTTTTCTGTGGCCAATAAATGCCATAATATAGAGCACAAGCAAAATAATTTCAGGTGCACCAAATTCAATTTCAACTTCTGGTTTCGCTGAAACTGGCAAACCTAAATGCGTGCCTGCAATTTGTCTGCTTCCTTCTAAAGCAGCTTTTGCAATTGCATTTGAGGTTACTGTTGCACCGCCTACAGCATGCACATCATTTTCAACTGAAAAAGCATCTGTATAATTTTTACCTAATAGAGTGGAAACAAAATCATGCTCCGCAATTCTTTTAAACCAACTTGGGGTTTCTCTTTGTTCAACCACTGCTAAACCTGTGATATCACCCTTATCATCCGTAGCAACAGCTAATAAAAGAGGCCCACCATAACCATTTGCTTCGCCTAATGAAACATAATTGAGAAATGAATTATCTTCATTATTTGCATAGGCAGCATAGGTTAAATCGTCAAGTTTTTCAAAGCGCTCTGCTAAAGGAACTGCTTTTTTTAAAGCTGGTTCAATAGAAGCAGCATTCGTGCTATAGCCTATAAAACCGGCTGCAAGAACAACTATAATAGCCACAATTGCCATCCATAAATCTACATTTGATTTCTTTGGCTGTATCGGCTTCAAGGTCTTTTGTGGATTGTTTGTATCAGAATTACTTGTTGACATAAGGCATCACTTTTATTTGTAAATTTTATTTTTTCAAGAAACTAAATAAATGTGGGTACAGAATTTTCATTCTATACCCACATATTTATTTAATTATTAGCTTAATCTTTTTGCAATAGAACGCGCAAGTATAACAACCATAATAATAATAGGTAAGCCCATAAATACGATGGTTAACCATGCCGCACGTGGCACTAATTCTTCAAATGAAGCAATGAAAGTTTGCATCATGAACATAATTCCAAGTTCGATTAATACGATTAGAATCCATTCAAAAGCTTTTACTTTAATTGCATTTTTCTTAGCCCAATGGATGAAGCAAGTTAAACCGCCACCCATAACAAAGCCTGTAAGAACATACCAAAACCAAATCCAACTAACTAAACGCATAGTATAACTCCTTATAATTTATTATGAGCGTGATTTATCAAGACCAAATAATGGAATATCCATTGGGTTTACGTCCCAAGGAGTTTTATTTGGATCAGGTTCTGGGCCATATCCGAAGATATCGTCCATATCACGAATAATAGTATTAAGTGCAGGAGCTTTTGCGATAGACATACGAACTAAATCATGCATTACAGCAATATCATATTTAGTGAATGGGCAAACTGTTTGACAACGTGAACAATCTGGCTCACCACCAAGCATATAGCTATAACATTTTTTACCATCTTGGAACCATGATTTATAGCCTTTTGCTTGCCAAGGCACATCATTTTTCGGCCAGAATGGATCTCTATCTTTTGGAATTGCGCCTGATGGACACATATCCGCACATTTCATACAATCTTTACAGAATTGAACAATACCAGCATCAATTGGTTTTGTTACTGCAAGAGGTAAATCTGTAATAGTAAGAGCAACTTGACGGAAGTTAGTACCCCATTGTGGGCTACATAAAATACCAGCACGTGTGCCTTCACCTAAACCAGCTAACATACCAAAAGCAACTGTACGGCCGATTGAGCCTGTGCCTTTTGCATAATGCTGATAGCCAAGCCCGCGTAAAAATACTTGTAAACGTCTTTGATAGATGTTTGCACGTGAATATGCAGCTGTGTTTGATGAAGCCCAGCTCATTCTATCAGTATATTGTGCCATCCATAATGATTGTGGAATAATCGCACAAATTACATAAAGATCTTTATTTGAAGGAAGAACACTCATTTTACCGTCTTGATAACCGTGTTCAACATCTTCAAAACGAATATCGTTATAAAGAAGTTTCTTATTTCTTTCATCTAATTTCACAAAGCACATATCAGCTGCGCCAAGAATACGGCCAGCAACACGAAGCATACGTGAGTTTTCTTCTGGTGTACCTTGATGATTTGGCACGCCATAATCTTTTGGTTCCCAGAAAGTTGTTGGATGTTCCCAATCGTCTTTCTTTTGAACTTTAGCATCGCCCCATGCTGGTGATAATGAGCTTGATGGTGCCCAGCCCCAAGTGTTAGCATCAGCCAATGCTCTATCTTTTAATGAGTAACCAGGAGTATTGTTACGAACTTTCTCAATGGTTGTTTTAAAGTTGTTTGCTAAAGCATCATCCCAACCTTTAGGATCATCCCAACCTGCACGGTTGAAAAGCGTTGCTGGAAAGCCAGGATGTGGTTCAGTTTCTTCCCAGTTAATTTCAATTGTTGGTTCATCAACTTCTTTAACCCAGAAAGGAAGGTTACGATCACCAAATGGTGATGCAATCATTTCATCAACATCTTTAAAACCAGCAAAAGCAAGATTTTCTTCCATTGAGCCAAGCCCAACAGCAGCGCCAGCACCCATACCTAACATTTTCATAAATGTTCTGCGTCCAACAGTCGAATGGTAGAGCTTTTTTCTTGAATTTTGATCACTCATAGTCATACCTCATAAAAATTTCTTATTATAAATAAAGCAATAAACATGCCAAGGAAAATAATTTACTTTTTTCAAATACTTACAAAATTCAATAGTTATCTTCATTATTATATTTTTATGCTATAGTAATTATTTTTACTATAGCACTTTAATTTACTCTATAGAACTAAAAAACACATTTATCAATAAACATCTAAAAAAGCATATTTTTTACAAAATTAAACATTTAAATTCGCTGAATCACAAATTTGTTTACAATTGAGCTTCATAATGCTAAGCTTACATCATAATATTTATTAAATTTGGAGGAATTAGAAATGAAGAAGATGACTCGTTCTATCGCAAAAATGCTTAGCATGCTTTTAGTTGCAGGTTTTGCATTATGTGTAAACACAGTTGACGTTGCAAAAGCAGAAAAAACATATTTGGTTGTTGCAGACAACTCATTCGCACCATTCGACTTTTTAGATGCATCAACAAACACTTATACTGGTGTTGATATGGATTTATTAGCTGCTATTGCTGCTGATCAAGGCTTCAAATATGAAGTTGATAACTGTGGCTGGAACGCTGCTTTAGGCAATCTTAACTCTGGGCAAGCTGATGGCATGATTGCTGGCATGACAATTACTCCTGATCGTGAAAAATCATACGATTTCTCAACCCCTTATTTTGAAGATGGGCAAACATTATTTGTTGCTAAAAACAGCAAACTTGCTTCACTTGAAGATTTAAAAGGTAAAATCGTTGCTGTTAAAACAGGCACACAAGGCGCAAAATACGTTGAAAGCATCAAAGATCAATACGGCTTTACAGTTCAAAGCTTTGAAGGTTCTGATGCAGTGTATGCAGCTGTTCAAACAGGAAACGTTGATGCTGGTGTTGAAGATTACAGCGTAATCAGCTATAGAATTTCAACTGCTAACCTTCCGCTTATGCTTTTTGGTGAAAAAGTGAATGTTGGCCCTTATGGCTTTGCAGTTATGAAAGGCAAAAATGCTGAATTAATTGAAATGTTCAACAAAGGTCTTGCAAACATTAAAGAAAACGGAACTTACGCTAAAGTTCTTGCAAAATACGGCATGTAATTTTATTTTTTCTTATAATTACTAAAAACTTATTGCCTGTCTTCAGAAATGAGGGCAGGCACACATATTATAAAAACACAAAATATATTTCATTTGCTTAAATTTTCGGCATTGATATTCATATATACGTTACTTACTAGGAAAAACAAATGTTTGACTCTCTTTTCTCTACTTTTTTTGATATCCTCCCCTACCTTTCTCGAGGGATGATAATAACCATTCAAGTTTCAGTTGCTTCAATTATTATTGGTATGGTTTTAGGGCTTGGCTCATGCTTACTTACTATTGCAAAAATCCCTGTTCTTAGCTTTATTGCACACGCCTATGTTTGGATTATCCGCGGAACTCCTATGATTGTTCAGGCTTTATTCATATATTTCGGCACACCACAAATCATCAGACTTTTTATCGACGATTTTAGAATTACACCACTTCTTGCAGGCATAATAACTCTTAGCTTAAATGCTGGTGCCTATTTATCAGAAATTTATCGTAGTGGTATTCAAGCTGTTGATAAAGGGCAAGTTGAAGCTTCACGCAGTTTGGGTCTTTCTTCTTCAAAAACAATGTCAAAAGTTGTTCTTCCACAGGCTTTAAAAATTGTTTCCCCTGCTTTGGTGAACCAATTTATTATTACAGTAAAAGACAGCTCAATCCTTACAGTTATTGGCCTAAGTGAAACAGTAAACCAAGCAAACCAATATGTTTCAGCAAACTGGAACTATTTTGCCACTTATTTCTGGGTTGGTGCTGCTTATTTAGCCTTTATTTCAGCGCTTATGTTGCTTTCAAAATATGTAGAAAAGAAGATTAGTTATGATAAATAAATTAAAAGTTACAAATTTACACAAATATTACAACGATATTGAAGTTCTTTGCGGAATTGACCTTGAAGTGAGTGAAGGCGAAGTTGTTTGTATTATTGGCGCTTCTGGTTCTGGCAAATCCACTTTCTTACGCTGCCTAAACAGGCTTGAAGAACCAACAGAGGGCGAAATCATTATTGATGACATGCCTGTAGTTGGTAAAAATGTAAACATCAATAAGATAAGAGAAAATGTTGGAATGGTTTTCCAGCAATTCAACTTATTTGCGCATATGTCTGTAAAGCAAAATATTATGTTTGCACCTGTTGAGCTAAAAAAACTCACAAAACAGCAAGCAGAAGAAAAAGCAATGCAACTTCTTGAAAGAGTTGGATTAGCTGATAAAGTTGATAAATATCCGCATCAGCTATCGGGCGGACAAAAACAACGTGTTGCTATTGCCCGTGCACTTGCTATGAACCCCGATATTATGCTTTTTGATGAACCAACATCAGCGCTTGACCCTGAAATGGTTGGCGAAGTTTTACAAGTTATGAAAGAACTTGCAGCAGAAGGCATGACAATGGTTGTTGTTACCCACGAAATGGGTTTTGCAAGTGAAGTTGCTGATAGAGTTATCTTTTTAGCGGATGGGCTTATTGCAGAACAAGGCACCCCTGAACAGATTTTCAAAAATGCTCAACACGAAAGAACAAAAGCATTTTTGAGTTGTGTATTATAATTTACTTAGACATCAAAATTACAGCCCTTTTTGAGCGATTTACATAGTAGATAATTCAAAAAGGGCTTTTTTATTTTAAATAGTTTTGTTTTTTCTAACAAATTGTATAATCCAACATGCAAAACAAAAAGAATTAGCTAGAAAGAAAGAAACCCTCATTCCTCTGCTTTTTACAGAGGTTTGAGGGCTTTTTGTGTGTAAAGTGAAATTTAAAAAATAGTTAGCAATTTTTTTTCATAGTTTTACAACAAATTAGGAAGATTAAGCACTAAATTGTTATTTGACCATCTAAATCATTATTAATTGCATCTCTAAGCTCATCAGAATTAAACCCACCAGATTCAAGTGTAATTGTTTGACTAAAGATATTTCCGCCATCATTTTTTGTAATTTCAACTATAACATCACCAGATGTTGCATCTGTTGACGCTGTATAACTATAGTTAGGATTTGATTTGAATCCTGATAAATCTAAAACATCGCCACTTTCAAAATCAGCAATAGTATCATTTGCATCGGCAGTGAAATCACTCTCTTTCCAAATAAAAATATCATTGCCTGCGCCACCTACAAGAATATCCGAACCAGTTCCACCGCTAATAGTATCATTACCTGCGCCACCATAGATAATATCATCCCCTGCGCCACCGTAGATAGTGTCATCACCACCTGCATAGCCACCTTCTTCGGCAAATGCTTCATGATTATCTTTTATAAGGTCACGTAAGTCATCAGCTTTCCACTGCCCTTCTCCATATTTCTGGTCAAGGTAAGCTTTTACAATATCAAATGAATCACCAGCTTCTAAGCCTGTAGTATCAAAAGTAAAGTTATCACTTGCATCTAAGTCTGTTGTAAGAAGAAAATCTGCATTTAGGGCATCACCAAAAATAATATCGTTGCCATCACCAGCATCAATAATATCATCACCTGCTGCGGTTGGATTTGTAATTTGGTTTGTAAACCAGTTTTGAAGAATTTCATCTAGCTCGTCATATGAACCTGCTGGAACAGAACCATCTGAGTCATATCCTTGTAAGTTATCGTATGCCCAGCCTGTACCTGAACCAATTTGAATTGCTGATGAGTCAATATTATAATCTTTTATTAGGTCATCATAAGTGTCTTTTGAGAGTGATGTATCTTTATTTTCTGAGCCGTCTGATATAAATACCATTTTGTTTTCATATCCAGAAGTAGCTGAATTAAACCATTCTCCTGCCCCTAAAAAGGCATCATTAAAGTTAGTCCAGTTACCAGTATCAAAATCTGCGCTAGTAAAATAAGCTTTAAGTTCATCAAAACTTGAATATGTTGTAGTGAAAGCTCCATTTACAAGTGTTATAGATAAAAGCCCATTTTCTTGAGTAATAGAAATATCAATAATGTCAGTATTACCTTCATGGTCAAAGCACACAATACCAAAGTTTACATTTTCTACATTTTGATTTTCTTCAAGTGTTTCTATGCTATTGACAACAGCGCTAATCATTTTAGCCCATTGCTCATTGCCGATACTGCCTGAATTATCAAGAACAAAACAAATATTATAGCTAGAAGGAGTAACTTCAACAACTCCGCCCTTATCGCCAACTATAACATCATGCCCTTTCCATTCAGAATTGTTCAT
>CAYJIN010000048.1:0-16407 GCA_964370245.1 uncultured Desulfovibrionaceae bacterium | reverse complement strand
TGTTGTCCATCATAAAGAATGCTTTTTTTATTTAAACAAGCCCCGTCAGAATAAAAGACAACAGGCCCACGAAAGCATTTTAATTTTGGATTCCAAAGCCCAAGAGGTGGTTTATTTTCAACATAAAGAGCAAATGCTCCATAGAGATCTTGAAGATTTGCTTCTTCTGGAAGTTCGAGAATTGCATAATCTTCTTTGAGTGAAAATTTCATTGTTTGATGAAAGTGCAGAGTAGTTTTCATAATATCCTTCTGTAATACTTTATATTTTTTTTGCAACTTGAAGTTGTTTATTTTCTGAGCACGCTATACAGTTTGGATTTTGTTCAATAGTATAGTTTGAATATTCGTGAAATAAAAGATCGTAGTGATATATTTTATTTATTCCCACTTCACCAATATCACAAAGAAATTTTATTGCTTCACTTGCTTGTAAAGAGGCAAGAGTGCCAACGCATGCACCAAGGGCTGGCGTAAAGGATTGTTTTAATGGCTTATCTTCATAATAATCCTCTGCAATAATAGAACAAAAAGGGCAACTTCCTTTACCATGAACAAATGTTGCTAATTGTCCTTCAAAGCCATGTATTGCAGCATGAATAAGAGGAGTATTTATTTTTTTAGCATATTGTATAGCTAGTATTCTACCTTCAAGAGAATCGAAGCAATCGACAATAAGTGATGTTTTAGGAAAAATATCAAATTTTGATTTATCAAATGTGAAATGGTAGGGCACAATGTTAATAGAAGGGTTTATTTCTTTTAGCCTTTCACAAGCGAGATAAGTTTTTTCTTTACCCAAATCAGTTTCTCTATAAAGAATTTGACGATTGAGGTTAGACAGAGAAACAATATCTCTATCACAAACATGAAGCTCGCCTACGCCTGCCATAGCAAGGTGAAGGGCAACAGTGCCGCCAAGGCCTCCCATTCCCAAAACAAGAACAGAAGCAGAACTAAGCGCTTCTTGCGAAAAGCCTTCAGCGCATTGCAATTGACGACTGTAACGATTTTCAATTTCAATAGGAGTGTGCATTGTTATCTCGTCATTTGTTTACTAAAGCGGGTAATGTTATACATTATTTTATCATTTACCTTCTATTAGATAAAGCAAAAATATTTGTATAGACATTACCCTCAATATATATGTTTAAGAACTATCTTTAGGATTAGTTGCTATGTGCTGCAACTAATTCACTTAATCCAAGTTCTGCTAACTTTTCAGCAGATGGATGGCCTGTTTCTTTATCCCAACCATTTGTTTCATAGTATTCGTCAAGCATAGTGTCAAAATCGTTTACAACACAATCTTGATTTTCTGCATATGGGCCTGTTTGTGGTAAAGTCATAGCACGTTTTGGAAGTTGGTCGTCTTTTCTACCAAAACCTTCACGAATGTTGAACATACGTTGAAGGTTGATAGTGCGTTCGCCTACTTTGTATAATTCTTCATCAGTTACGTCCCAACCAGTTGTTGCACTAAGGAGTTGAGCCCAATGATCAAGAGTAAGCCCTGCGTATGTCATAAATTTACAAGTAGTAATAATATCACATAAAAGGTGACCACGTTGCATAATAGCAACATCTCGACCTTTACCTACTTCTTCGTAGCGATCAACTTCATTAGGGTCACGCGCGCCAAATTTAATCATACCAAAATCAGCTTTACCTTTATCATAAGAAACGCCATCTAATGGTTGAATGTGGCACATACCACGGCTACCTGTTGCATAAGTTAAAGCCAAAGCTTTACTTGCACGTGCATCATGCGCTGCGCCTTCAAGGCCTTTTACGTGAACAGCAAATTCTTCTGCATTTTTACCTAATTTTTCAGCTGCTACTTTTACGCCATGTGAAAGAATTTCACCAAGGCCTTCACGGAATGCCATTTTATGCAAGAGCATAGGCATAACTTCTGTGTTACCCCAAGATAAATCAAGGCCATCAGTATCTTCAGCTGTAATAATGCCATTTTCATAGCATTCCATAGCAAAAGCAATAAGAGCACCAGCAGAAATAGTATCAAGACCAAGTAAGTTACATAAATAACCGCAATGTACTGCAGCATCCATGTCATTGCTTAATGGGAAAGCAGAAAAAGCTGCAACTGTTTCGTATTCACCACCAGCATGTTCTGGAGTTTTGTATGGGCCTTCTGAAACTTTACATACGCGACCACAAGCAATAGGGCAGCCAGCATAACAAGCTAAAGGACGCACAAGGTTGTTTGCCTGGAAATGGTCGAATAAATCTGGACCATGTTCCCAGCTATTTGAACGCCAGTTTCCTGTAGGAAGATCGCCGCCTTCACCTGTAGCACTGATATCAGCTGTTGTGCCAAATTCGTTAAAACCATCACGGGTTTCAGCATTGTCTTTAATAATTGTGTGGAGAGAATCTTTAAGCGCACGTGCAAGTTCTTTTTTATCAGCAGGTTCAGAACGTACAGAACCAGCAGCAACAATACCAACAAAGTTTTTAGAACCCATAACAGCACCGCCACCACCACGTGCAGCAGCTCTATCTTTACACATAACAGCTGCAATGCTCACGCAATTATCGCCTGCAGGCCCAATGCACATTACAGAAGGTTTACGTGCTTCTTTAGGCATAGATTGCTCTAACCAATCATTACGTTCTTCTGTGTTTTTATCAAGCAAGTGGCTTGCATCTTTCAAAGTAGCTTGTTTTTCAAAAATTTCAAGGTATACTGGTTTTTCTGATTTACCTTCAACAACAATAAAGTCAAAGCCTGCTTTACGCATTGTTGGACCAAATTCGCCACCACTGCGAGCTTGACCCCAACCACCTGTTGCAGGCGATTTAAAGCAAATCATAACACTGCCGCCACCAGGAATGTTGTTAGCACTTAAAGGGCTTGTTGCAAAAACAATTTTATTTTCAGGTCCAAGTGGGTCAATTCCTGCTTTAAGTTCAGTATAAAGCAAGTAAGTTCCATAGCCAGCACCACCAACATACTCTCTCGCAACTTTTTCATCAATTGTTTCAGTAGTACAAGTGCTTGTAGTTAAATTTACTCGTAAAAGATTTCCCATGTAAGCCATTCTAATATCCTCTAATTTTTTTAGTCCTATTTATTTATTCTTCAATACAAGCAGAAATCATTTCTTTTGTTCTTAGTACTGCTAAAAAACACAAGTTCTAAAATGTTTGAACTATATTATGCAGTTGAAAATTAGCAGAATAATACAAATCGTGTAAATTCTATGTGGAAATCACAATGCTAATTATTTATAAAAGAATAAAGAAAAGGTATCAGGTATTAAAGTAATAACAAGTCTATTGCCGAGAGACTTAGTAATCGAGCGTAGTTATATGTAATGATAAACTTTTTCATATATGTGAAATTATGAAATCGTATAGATCAAGTTAGAAATCAATTTCATATGTTCTCGATAGTATTGCTTACAGTGTTGATACTAGTATATTATAGAGATTTAGTCAAGGTGTTTTTATCGAGATGGAATAGATGGATTTCATTGTTTTATATTAATTTAAAGTAATGAATTATGAAAAAAAATCTAATAGCTGATAGATATTATCTCAATACTTTGCTTTTTTCTAAAGGTAGCGCAATTATTTAGTTTTTCATGTGTAATCTTTTTTTTGTTGAATATTTATTCAAAAAAAACAAACAGTTAAACTTCTATAAAAATCTAGATTTATCCTATGAATAAAGTATTCTTCAAAAAAACAGCTTGA
This sequence comes from uncultured Desulfovibrionaceae bacterium, assembly GCA_964370245.1. Taxonomy (GTDB): domain Bacteria; phylum Desulfobacterota; class Desulfovibrionia; order Desulfovibrionales; family Desulfovibrionaceae; genus CAYJAZ01. The sequence continues at coordinate 12,685 of CAYJIN010000048.1, read as the reverse complement.
CTTAAATTGAATTTAATTTGATTATAGCTTGTACTTAGTTGAATATAAGTTGATTCAGTATTGCTTACAGATTAATATATTATATATCAATTAAAACACTATACTAGGAGTATATAGAGAAAAGAATATAGAATGAATGATTCAATTATTTTATTGAAGTGTTAAAAAAAATAAAAATTAAACACTTTCATGATGTTTTCAAATCTATTATAATTATATTTCTAGGTAGTTATAATGGTTTGTTTTTCTGTATTTAAAATTGCAGCATACTTGAGCAGTTGCATATTTTTTGCTCAAAATGAAAACTGCTTTCTCTATTATAAATTTATATTTAAGGCCTGCGAGTTTAATGAGCTATTTAAAAACTAAAGCCCACACAAAAAAATGTGTGAGCATAAGGTTTTAGTTGAAGCAATAGCTTAGTGATAACGGGTGGGAATTTTAGCTTTTCCTGATATTTTTAGGCGAGTACTAAAATATTTATACACTGCATAAGGAAAATCACTATAATCTTGTTTGTTTCTCAAAAGTTCTTCAACTACTTTTTGAAAAGCTTCAGTATTAATACTAGTGATTACAGCATGGTCATCAATAAGTTTCTTATGTTCTTTTCTTGTATTTTCAAAGATTTTAGTTGTAAAAAGGTTACCAATTTCTTCTGCTGTGTTTATGAGTATTTCTTGATATTCACCTGATAAAGATTGAAAAACTTCTTCGTTAATAATAATACATGCCCTTGAGAAAAGGTGTTTTGTAATTGTTACATAAGGTGCAATCTTATGCAGTTTTGAGTCTAAAACTGAATCAATAGGAGCATCAACCATATCAATAGTATTACTTATAAAAGCCTTTTTTTCTTTACCCCATTGATTTTCAATAGGCACTGTTCCAAGGGCTTCCCAAGCATTTTTGTAAGAAGGAATTCTTGGAACAGACATTCGCATGTCTTTGATATCATGAAGCTTATAACATGGTTTTTTTGAAAGTAACACTCTTGAAGGTCTATACCAATTGTCGGCTAACACTCTTGTGTTATTATCTTCAATAAGCATTTCTTTCATTTCTTCATTAATATGACTTTGCACATATTGTTGTAATTCAAAAAGACTATTAAAGAGAAAAGGCACGCTTGTAATGCCCCAATCAGGATTTAGAATTTCAAGCCATTCAACAGCAGCGCCAAACATTGCTTGTTGCCCTTTAGCAACTTGTAAAACTTGTTCATTACCGCTACCAAGTTTTGAAGAGCAAGAAACGTTAACGACAATTTCGCCATTTGTGCGTTCTTCAATTTTTTGGGCAAAAAGATGATGAAATTTAGTGATAGGAAGTTCAGGGTTATTAATACCGCCAAGTTCAAGTGTGATAGACGGGTTTTTTGCCTTTGCTTTGAAATCACGAATATAAGAAGGCTTACCTTGATTTTTTACTATAAGTTTCTCTTTAGCGAGTAATTGTGCTGCATTTCTAATGGTTTGACGAGATACATTATATCTAATGCAAAGCTCTTGCTCAGAAGGAAGAGGCTCATTCGGGAGTAGAGTATAGTTGAGGATTTGTTTTTTTAAGTCTTGATATACTTTAATATATAATGGAATTCCATCAGATAAAAGAATATCAGTTTGACTATTAGTCATTTTTAACTCCCAAGCAAAGAATAATTTTAACAATTAGGCTATTTAATTAGAGAACTAGATAATAGAATAATCTAATTTTTGTCAAGATAAATTTTGTTTTAATTTTTTTTAGATAACTATCGAAACTATAAGCACTAATTTAGTAAATTTGTTTTAGTATATAAAATTTAACTATTTAAAAAGCTTGCATGCTTTAATAAATTATACCTTTATACATCACAAAAGGGGCGGATGTATAAAGGTATGGAGAGTAAGGCGAATAATAGTTCACTAAAAAAGCAGAATTATTAATCTATTTTTTACTGCTCTCTAATAAATATATTTGTTCTATAAGAGAGCAGAGTTTGTATGTTGTTATTCAGCAGCTTTTTCAGCTTCTTCTTCTTTGATCAATTGCTTGAATAATGAAATAATCATAGCAATAAGAATAAAGAGGAATGGAGCACCAGCAATAACACCAGCTGTTTGAACGCCGTTGATACCACCAAATGTTAGGAAGATAATACCTAATAAACCTACAAGAACACCCCAGAAAAGCATTTGAATTGGGCTAGGGTTTAAGCTACCACGTGACATAAGCATCGCCATGAAGTATGCAGCTGCATCAGCAGATGTAAGAAGCAATGTACAAAGTAAAGCGAAGATAATAATCATGAAGAATGTGCCACCACCAAAGAAGTCAACTAAAGCATAGATACCTGATGAAGCATCAGCTTGAACAGTTGCCCAAAGTGTTGAACCTTCTGCAAGTGCAACGTATTGTGAAGCTGTTCCGATAACACCAAACCAGAATACTGCAACTAATGTAGGTACGAAAAGTGTTCCTAAGATGTATTCTTTGATTGTTCTACCACGTGAAATACGAGCTACGAAACCACCTACGAGTGGTGCCCATGCAATGTTCCACATATAGTAGAATACTGACCAATCGCCGTGCCAGTTGTTTGCAGTGCCTGAAGCATCAACGAATGTACCCATGTATACGATGTTTGTTACATAGTGACCAAAAGTTTCAACCATACCGTCAAGTAAGTAGCTTGTAGGACCTGCAAAAAGTACATACGCAAACCAAGCAAAGCAAAGGTAAGCATTGATATCACCTAAGATTTTGATACCTTTATGTAAACCTGTGTAAGCAGCTAATGTATATAATGTAACAATAACAGCCATGATACCAGCTTGAACATAAAGAGTTACTTCGATGTTGAAAATAATACGTACACCAGAAGAAATAAGCAATAATGCTAATGCAACTGTTGCACCAACACCGATAAGTGTTGCAAATGAAGCACAAACTTCAGCAAATTTACCAAAGATACTTGTTTTGTATTTTTCGCCTAAAAGACCATAAAGTGCGCCAGGGATTGTTAATGGACGATCTTTACGGAAAGCTGGGTAAGCAATACATAAACCAGTAATACAGAACAAGCCCCATAAGTGTAATCCCCAGTGGAAAAGAGAAATACTACGCGCAGTTACAAGTGCTTCAGGTGTTCCAGATTGTGCAAGGTAAGGTGTTGAGAAATAGTGCCATAAAGGTTCAGCAATAGGCCAGAAACAGAAACCAGCACTAGCACCACAGCTGATGAGAAGTGCAATCCAGCTGAATGTGTTGATTTCAGGTTTGTCAGTTTCTTTACCAAGACGTTTGCTACCAAAACGGCTAAAAGCAAGATAAATAAGAACAAGAACAATACCATTAATTGAAAGAATAAGTGTCCAAGACATGTGGTCAACCAAAATAGATTTGATTGCTTTCATTGTTTCAATTAAACCAGCGTTGTCATAAAAGCCCCAACCAACAACTAAGGTTACAAGAATGAAAGAAATAATAAATAAAGGAATATTTAATTTGCCTTCTTCTTTTTCCAAGTTTTCCATGATGTACTCCAAAAATTAATTTATACCAATATTCACAATGAATATTTAAGCCTAGTCAAGATAGCCAGTTTTTTTAAGATAAGCTGTTATTTGCTCGTCTTTTGCTGGATCGATTAAACTGGAAGGGGAATTTTCAATAATTTTTTTAGCATAATCTCTTGCTTTTTCGCTTACGCTTAGCTCGCCGGCAGCTTGCCATGCATCAAAAGGAACTTGCGTAGAAATTTCTGCTGTCCAGGTGTTTTGACAGTTCATCAAAGTTGCATCATTCATCATGTATGTGCCACCAGCACCAGTTGAAATGATTTCATCAATTGATAAATCTTCATCATTATCTTGAATGCCTGCTTTTAATCGGCAGATACGTGAGAAAATTTCCATTGTGCAAACAAATTTTTCATGTGAAGTTGCGTTCATACTGTCTAATGAACCAAAGCCGTGTAGAACATTTGTTCCTGAAAGGGCAGCAAGCAACATATTTTGCATGCTTTCATAACCAGCTTGTGCATCAGGAAGTTTTGAATCTGTGATGCCACACATAATACGTGTAGGAATATTATAAAGCTTTGAAACAACTTGAACACTTGCAATGTTGATAAGATCAGCTTCTGGTGAAGCACAAACGTATGCACCTGAGCGCATATCAGTTCTTGAAGCAGTTACACCAAATAAGAAAGGTGTGCCTGGTCTTACACATTGAAGAAGCACATTACCTGCAAGCACTTCAGCATTTTGTAAAACAGCTGCGCCTAAAAGGCTCATAGGTGCTGTAAATCCTGTAAGTGAGCAAGATTGTAAACAAACTGCTTGGTGTTTTTCAGCAAAAGCAATCATTGATTCAAGAGGAAGATTATCATAACCAAGAGGGCTTAATGGATTGATTGTCAAATAGAATGAACAATTTTCATCAAGGTAACCTTCTGTGCCTTGCGCTATTTCATACATAGCACAAATATCTTTAAACTCTTTTTTAGTTACATTATAAAGACGTAAAGGTTTTGTTACGTGGCGAAGCATTTCACGGAAAATGATAATTTGCTGATTTTCAGCTTTTTCAGTCATATTTTCACGAGGATCAACAGGAAGCCCACCACCAATATCACAAAGGTCGTAATGTTGGTGTAATTTATAACAATCAACTAAGTCTTCCATAGTTGGTTTGCTATAACCTTTGCCTTCTTCATAAATTAAAATTGTACCAAAGCTAGGGTCAGAAATAATTCTTTCTTGGCCTTCACCAATGGTAAATTTTTTACTTGGATCAATGCCGCACATTTGGAATGATTTTGGCGTATCTTCAATGCTTTTTTCAAGAAGAGCACGAGGAATGCGAACGTTTTTACCGTTAACAATTGCTCCTGCATCTTTAAGAATTTGAACCGCTTCTTCATTTTCAAAATTTACACCGGCTTCTTCTAAAACCTTAACTGTGCCTTCATGTATTTTTTGAATTAAAGTATCATCAATAATTTGTAATTTGTTAAGTTGAAGCATATAATATCCTGTATTCTCTGCTTTTAAGTTTGCACCTAAAAGCAGAGTGTCATAAATGGTTTTCTATGGGCGTAAGCTACGGCCAAATTCGATAATGTCTTTAATCATTGCGCTAGGATTTTCTAATGCAGCAAAGTGACCACCGTGATCATATTTTGTCCAACGTGTTACGTTATACATTCTTTCACAGTAAGTGCGTGGAGGCCATTCAAGCATTTCAGCTGGGAAGAGAGCACAAGCTGTAGGAACTTGAACACGGCCAGCAAGAACACGTCCGCCACGTTCTAAATCGCCTTCACCAACCATTGCTTCACCTTCAATGCGGCGACCATAGTATACCCATGATGCTGTGTTGAATGTGTTAGTTACGATGTAAACCATGATGTTTGTAAGAAGAACATCTTTTGTGTGTGATGTTTCAACATCGCCATCTCTCACGTCTGACCAGCTTTGGAATTTTTCTAAAATCCAAGCACATTGTCCTACTGGGCTATCAGCCATTGCGTAAGCTAATGTTTGTGGTTTAGTTGCCATTTGTGTGCGGTAACCGTTTTCAGTGATTTGTTCTTTGTTAAGACGGTCTTGCCATTCAATTTCTTCAGGTGTTTGTGGACCATCAGCATGACGCATACCAGCGCAGTTTACGTGTAATGCATAGCATGATTCAGGGTAATCGTAAGCAATCCAGTTAGATACTACGCTGCCCCAGTCGCCACCTTGAGCGATATATTTTTCATAGCCTAAAACTTCTGTCATGAGTTTGTTCATGTGTTCAGCCATTTTGCGTGGTCCCATTGGACGACTTGGGTGACCTGAAAAACCAAAACCAGGAAGTGAAGGTGCAATAACATCAAAACCATCTTCAGCATTTCCACCAAAACGTTCTGGGTGAGCAAGTTGTTCGATGATGTCTAAAAATTCAATAACTGAACCAGGCCAGCCGTGGTTGATAAGAAGAGGTTGTGGGTTAGAGCCACTACCTTTTTCATAAATGAAGTGCATATCTAAACCATTGATTGGTGCGATATATTGCTTGAATTTATTGATTTTAGCTTCTTGTGCACGCCAGTCATAAGAAGTTGTCCAATAGTCACAAAGGCTTTTTAAATATTCTTTGTTAGTACCGTAAACCCAGCCACCATCATCAGGCATATCTACAGCATCCCATGGGAAATTTTGTACGCGTTTTTTTACTTCTGCTAATACGTCATCTGAAATATTGACAACAAATTCTTTCATTACTTAACTCCTAAATAATTTTAACTAAAAATTCTACTTTTCAAAACACAATTACTTGTTACTTGTATTTTACTAAGTACAAGTTTAGTACTACAGAATAAAATTTAAGTCAAGCTTGTGAAATATAATTTTTACAATAACTTCATTGAAAAACTCTAAATATCTTGTTTTTTGGATAAAATTATCTGCATATTTTATAGAAAATCTACCATATATCTCACTTGTTTTTATGTTTAGCTTGTATTTAAATAATACTAAGATGTAATGTCGTGTGATATGTAAAAAATAGTTTTTGCTTAATTTTGAAATAAAAGCCTCCCTCCCTTCGAAAGAAGGCTTTTTATAAAATGAAGATATTTTATTTGATTAACAATAGTAGTTAGTTAAATCCTTTTGTTATCTCTTTCTTCTTGTTCTTTAGCAAGCCTTATACCGCTTGGTGTTGTGCAGAGTCCGCCACGGCATGTGCAGCGCAGTTCGGAAGGTAATTGTTTGCCAACTCTAAACATTGTTTCTGCTGCTTCATCAAGAGGGATGAGAGGGTCATATCCACCCATAATCATGTTTGCTGAAACTAATGCATTCGCAACTGACATAGCATTTCTGCTGATACAAGGCACTTGCACTAAACCACCAATGGGGTCGCAAATTGTTCCTAAGATGTTTTGAATTGCGCAAGAGGCTGCTTGAAGCATTTGCTTTGCACTTCCGTCCATGAGGTAAACAAGAGCTGATGCCGCCATAGCCGAAGCAGCACCTGGCTCAACTTGGCATCCGTATAATTCAGCTGAATAATTGCAATCTTTGCTCATTACAATGCCAATAATGGATGTAATAAACATTGCTTTTACTTTTTCATCCATATCTAAGTTGAGATGATTTGCAATGCCAAGCACGCCACCAGGGAAAACACCAGCAGAACCACCTGTAGGTGCACATAAAACTGTTCCCATTGCACTGCTGTATTCCATTGTTGCCATTGCCCAAGGAACTGCTGTATTAAGAACACCCATGTCAATTGCTTTTTTTTCTTGCATATAATTGGCAATTTTTCCTGAACTTGGCTCGATAATGCCAGCCATGTCGATGTCACCTTTTAAACCAGCTTTTACGCCAGCTTCCATGGTGTTGATTACATATTTCATATAATCAATAACTTGTTCGCGTGTCCAGCCACTTCTTGCCATTTCATACTCAATGCCAAGCTCGTCTATGCTTTTGCCTGTTTCTTCGTGAAGTTTTAGAAGTTCTTCAGCTGAACGAAGGGGGAGGTTAGCGCAGTTGTTTGAGAGGACATTTAATACTGGTTTTATATAATAAATTTCTTTTACTTCTTTGAAATTTTTTATTTTTTCTAATAATTCTTCACTAATTTCTTCTTTGAATTTGAAGTTTAATAAAGAGAGATTGTCTTTGCTGCTTTGCATGCAATTTTCATTTTCTGCAAAAAGAGCTGTTAAATCAGAAAGAAGTTCTGGTGAAATTGTGTTTTCTTCATTGTTTTCAATAATTAAACAAAGCTCAAAGCAGTCGCCTAAAATTGAAATATCAAAACCATTAAATTTTAAAAGTTTTACTGTACCACCACCAGTTGAATCAGAAAAAATTTCAACTTTTTCATTGTTTTCGCCATAAAGTGTTAGTTTTGCAATATTTGGAACAATTGCTTCATAATCGGAAACAATAAATTGAATATCAAGTCCTCTATCTTTTGCGATGGTTAATGATGAGCGTAGTTCTGGGTTTTCAGGTCTATTTCCCATTAATCCGTTGGCAAAGCCCATGTCTGAGCGTTGGCCTTTATACATTAGCGTGTAAGCGCCTTCTGTTGCAAATTCTATAGTTGCTTTTTGTAGTTTAGTTTTAAGAAATTGTTGTGAAAGGAAGCCAATTCTTGATGGTCCACAGGTGTGTGAACTAGAAGGGCCTATCATTGTTGGTCCAACAATATCGTTAAAAATGCTTGGTGCTTGTCTTATCATGCCTTCTCCGTCTATAATGTATTAATTCAATATAGTGAAAATAGAATTGGTTGTTTTTCGCTATATTGAAAAAAATATTAACTATTGTTATGATTAAAACTGAAATAAGTCAATTTAAAATTGCTTGTAAGTTGATTTCTTTTTTATTTTTCTTGTTAATGTATCTTTCTTTTGTTTTCGCTATATAGAAAATTATTATTCTATATAAAAACAAGTCTGGAATATTGATTTTTTGTTTAAATTGAAATACTATCTTTATTAGAGGTAATTATGTCTACTGAAGCAATTGGTTCACTTATCAAACAAATAAGAAAGAGTAAAAGTCTTACTTTACAGGAATTAGCAAAAAAATCTGGTTTTTCTGTAGGGTATATCAGCACCCTTGAAAGGGATATGAGCAGCCCAACACTTGCAACTTTGCAAAGTCTATGTCTTGCATTAAATATTACAGTTATGGATCTTCTTAGCCGTTTAGATAATAGTAAAAATCTTATCTCTAAAAATGAAAGAGTTGTGCTCTTTGAAGAAGAGGATAGTGTGAAAATTGAGGCGCTTACAGATGGTAAGCGCAATATTAAATCAATTTGTATGACGGTGATGGATTCTGCTATTCACACATCTGATAAACATATTTCCGATGAATTTGGCTATATTTTAGAAGGTAGCCTTATGATGAATGTTGAGGGTGTGGAATATCAACTATCTGTTGGAGATTCTTTGTATATTCCTCAAGGAAGTGCACATAGTTTTTATAAAACGAGTAAAGAAAATTGCGTTTCAATTTGGGTTTATCATAGTAACCCGACAGTGCATGCAGTAACAAGTTTTAATACTATTCAAATTTAGTTTTATTGATTTTTAGGTGTCATTACTTTTCAAAAATCAAATTTCATACAACAATAAAAAAGTTATAATTGCAATTTGTAAAATTTCATATTTTCAAATAATTTTAAGTAATTATATAAACTAAAACTCTCTTTAGAGAAAACTATGATTAAGCTTTGTTATGCGCTATATCTATCTTTTTGCAATTTAAGTAATATTTCAATTCTCTACTTTGGCAACAGCTTCAGATGAAATAGTAGATGTTGAAGAATGGCAATCTTTCGGTTTATCACTTGAAGAAATAGAGTAGTCGTATAATGACGAAAACAAATCTCTTTTAAAAGCTGAGCATACTCTTATAATTGAGAAGCCTGTCTTTTTAACTACTGCGCCGGTACCTATGTCAAATGATAAGGAAGGGTTCTCTACTCAAAACTCTATTGACTCTATTTCTGTTTACGAAGCTGAATCGGGCAGATTTCTATGGGAAAATACAGATAAATCATACTCCGATTCAAGTGTTGATGCTTTTGCAAATGATGATAATTTTCTAAATAATTACTATCTATATCGTGTGAAATTTGGATTAAATATTTATTCAAATAATTCATCACAAAGCATTTTAGATTCTATTCTTAATCCTTCTTACTTTGACTATATGGATGATGAAGTGCTTGCTTTATGGCGCAAAATTGCTATAGAGGAGTGCATTGAATACTTACTCTATCAGTTTGAACGTGTTTATTTTGATTTTAAAGCTGGTGAGAAATCATACAAAGTATTCGATATGCTTTTAGATGATTTTTCTATATCACAAGTTTTTGGAATTATACATAAATGTGTTTCAGATGCTTCAAAATTATGCCTTGAAAGAAGAATTACAAAAAGACATACTGCAAATACAACAGTCAGTTTGTGTGAAAAATATGCAAGTAGAGCACTCTATAACAAGTGGGATTTGCAAAAATTCTCTCGCCCTAAAGACTTACCACAAAGTGAAGTTTCAATGTTTTTCTTTAATAAGGTGTTGAAAATTCATGAAGCAGGATTTAATGAGGTAATAATCAAATAGAAATCTAAACAAGTGGCTTGAGTATATGTTGATATATGGTCAAGCCATCTCTAATATTAAATAATAATATAGCCTATAAATTGCTTGTAATTATGAGGAACTTTCTTTATAAAACAAGAAAAACTTCTGGGTGATTTTATGAAGCCGTCAAAGCTTATTATTTTTATTTTAGGTGTGTTTTTTATTGTAATTGCAAATTTCCTTCTTGTTTTTGGCTTTTTTAATCCCGCGCTTGAATTGATTATACCAAATATTAATTCTATGGAAATTCCTACGTCATTTGCTGACCTCGGAAATGCTACTGCGATAACAAGTGGCTTGTTAAGCGCTTTAGCAATAATTTTGGCTTTATTGACGATTATTGATCAAAAAAAATCTACAAAAGAATCGCTAGACATACAAAATGCACAATTGTTTTGCCAAAATACTTTAGCTTCAATAGAAACTCTTAGAAGTGCATGTTTAGTTGAAAAAGAAATGTTGAGCATGCGAATAAATCAAATTGTAAAGTTCGTGTTGCTTGGAAAAAGTGGCCCTACTTTACCTATTCTGCGAGATAGTTTTTTTCAAATGTTACAGACTCGAGTAACTCACACCTTAATTCTGAATTATTTGCTTTCTATTTTAGCTATTATTTTATCCTTAGAGTTATAAGTATAATTAGCACGTGAAGTAGAAAGTTCTATTATGAAATTATCCTTTGTGCTATTTTCAGAAACTTCTACGTTTCTGATCGATGTTGTAGGTTGACCTTCTGCTATTAACTGCTTAGCTAGCTTCTCAATTGCTATATGTACTTCAGTATCAACTTCAGAAGAAACATCTTTTAAGATGTTATATAAACTAGGTGATGCATGTTCATTAAATGAACGATAATTTGTTTTATCCAATTTTGTAAAGTAGTCATCATTTATACTTCCTAAAACATCTAGTGGGACCCAGCCTTTTACATCATAAAACCAAGAAGGTTCAATTACTTCAATATATGCCCATTTATCATTAGAGTTTTTTTCAAAAATGATACATGAACTATCTATTATTATATCGTCAATATTGTTACCTTTTGAAAGTTTTTTATTGATTACAAAATACTCAGAATTGGGTGATAAGCTTATTTTTGAACGCTTAGCAACATCTCTTATGCTGTGTATAACTGGATAAATTTTCTTATCTGGCTTCTCTATAATGTCAAGTTCAAATTTATTTTTTGCATAGGTGATATAATCGTTATCATGGCGTGAAACCAACCAGTAATTTTCTGCAAAATCGATATAATCTTCTCTTTTATGCCTAGGAAGAGAGTTTATTATGTCCTTTATTTCCATAAAATAAGCTGTTTTTGCTTCTTGAGAGTATGCGTTATTAGGAGTTTCTTCTTGTGTACTTATTTCTGTACTACTTACACATACTTCGTGTTTTGCAAGCTGTCTAGCAAAATTTATCTTTTCGGTAAGTTCTCTTTCTGATAAGTGTCCATATTTTTCATGTATAGTATCAGTTTTATCTGCATCTGCGTACGGTTTATAGCAAATGTTATATTTATCCTGTGTTCCTTCCTCGGTATAGAGGGTATGTGTATTATATGAGTATGAAGGTTTGTTAGTAATTTCTGTAAGAGTAAGGTTATTTCCTATAATTTTTATTTTATATATAGCTTTAACTTCTCTATTAGAGTCGTATGCTGCGTAATAGACAGATTCAAGTTTTTCTCCGCTATCTTTTTCAGCAAAAATTGGAAACGCATTATCTGTTATTTTTGAAATTATTGCTGGGTATAGTCGAGCTTTATCTTGATTGATAATATATACATCACTTCTACAAGCTGATAAGCTAATTACAGAAAACAAGATTGACACAGAATAAAGAAGTTTATTAAATCTTAGCATGATAGTTTTCTCCATAAACACCCTGATATGCATTGAATATGCAATAGAGATATAAAAATTGTCAATTTAATAATAAAATATATTTGAGCGAACTACGGTGTATTTATAGGTGATACTTTATAAAATATTTCTCTTTCATCTATCCACTTACAGCTTGCTCAAGCACTAATCTAATATATCTTGTATAAGGAATTCCTTCAGCTTTTTGCTTTTGTTTTGATAGCAGTTAATAAATTTGTGGTAAACGCATATTTATAGTGCTTGCTTTGGGTTCAAATTCAAATTTTATTTGGCTAAAATCTGATAAATCATATTCTGACAAGTCAGCAGTATCGATAAAATTTTCTGCCTCCTCATCGCTAAGAAGAGGAGGTAATTTTTTTAAACTTTTTTCTTTCATAATAGAATCTCCTCTCAAAAAAGCATTTCAAAGTCACTGTCCAGGTAAACAGCTAAATAATCAACAAAACCATCTTATTTCTTCCTGTTTCTGTGGTGGTAGCCCGAGCGGTTTTAAATATGAAAAACTCACTTACAATTTTCATCGTAAGTGGTTGATTGACATTATAGAAAAAGGAATAAAAAAAGCACTTATATTGCTATAAGTGCTATTCTTTTGAGTGGCTCCCCGAGACGGTCTTGAACCGCCAACCTAGTGATTAACAGTCA
>CAYJIN010000047.1:6694-17714 GCA_964370245.1 uncultured Desulfovibrionaceae bacterium | reverse complement strand
TTTCAACCATATCTTGCGCTGTTTGATTGACTGCATTTTCATCTATTGTATGCACTGCTTCTGGCGCTTGCTCTACAACATTTTCTGCAAGTGGTTCTGTAAATTGCTCAGCTTCATTCGTCAAAGGTTCGTCCTGAGAAATATTTTCATCACTGAATGGTGTTTGTTCAGCATGTGCCTGATTTTGCTGGTCAAGATTTTGCTGGTCAGGGCTTTGTGCTTCTTCTGGATTTTCTTCATTACCAAGCGGAATATTAGCATTTCTTGCTTGCTCAACTAAATTTTGTGTAATAGCATCATAAGCAATTTGATCGCCCTCACCTAAAGGAAGAGTGAGCCCAGCTAAAATTTCAGAAACAAAATTCTCACGTTTATCACGGCTATTTTTAATCAAACCAGAAGGACTTTCAACAACAATACTACCCTCTGATAAAGCATCATCGCTCACTAAATTCCAACGTCTGCTATGTGCAACATCTTTATGCATATGCTCTAAAAGCTCTGTTAAAATCATCGCATCATTTGGGTGCACACGAATTTGATATTCTCTTTTATCAAGAAGAGCATTTACACTTTGCTCGAGCAATGCCTGAAGCATTTGTGTTTTATTATTATCAAGAAGATAACCCGTTGAAGTTTCAACAGCTTCAAGTAAAAGTTCTGATAAATCTTTTCGCCAAGAATTAAAGATAGTTATGCATTGCTCATGCATAGAAAGTAATACGTAGGAAACTGCAGAAGTAAGCTCAGTTTTTGCTTGATCAAGGCTAATTTGCGCTTGATGTAAGCCAGCATTATTGCCTTCTTCATAGGCTTTTGCTTTAATATTTTCCGCTTCAGCAACAAGGTTTTGCGCTTCTGCTTTAGCTTGCTGAGCTTCTTGCAAATTGCTTTCTGCTTGTTTCTGAACTTCTTTTGCTTTTTCTTCTGCTTCAGCAATAATATTTTGTGCTTTTTCTTCTGCTTTCATGAGTAAAGCTTTCACTTTTACAAGTGCTTTTTCTTTTACTCTATTCATATATTCTTCTTCTGTATTTTTATTCCAGAAGTGTGCTTGATTACCTAAAAGTTTTTCAAGGCTAGATTCACGAGATTCAGAAGGCCCCATGAAGATAGTTCCAAGATCTTTCGGATTCACGCTTGAACTTTTGCCATCAAGCTGTGCAGACTCGCGGCTTTCTTTTGGGCCATTGAAAACATTGCCCATACCCATCTCAATTGGCTTACCAAGTAGAGAATGACTTGCTTGCTCTTTTTGATTAGAGGAAGACATCGCCTGCTCCTCGAGCTATCGAAATCTTACCTTGTGATTCAAGGGCACGAACAACTTTAACAATGTTTTGTTGTGCTGCTTCAACATCTGAAAGTTTTGCAGGACCCATAAATTCAAGCTCTTCTTGAATCATTTGAGCTGCACGCTCAGACATATTAGCAAAGAATTTCGTTTTAAGTTCGTCAGAAGCGCCACGCATAGCCATTGTAAGATCGTCGTTATTAACATCTTTGAGAACTTCACGCATTGCTTTATCATCAAGAACTTTACAGTCGTCAAATACGAACATAAGATTTCTAATATCTTCAGCCATTTGTGCTGATTCTTCTTCAATTTCGCTAAGAACTTCTTCTTCAGTTGCACGTTCAACTTGGTTGAGGATTTCAGCAACAGCTGGAATACCGCCAACTTTCTTGCCTTCTTTTCCGCCCATAGCAATAAGTTGACTTTGCAATACTCTATCAACTTCCATAAGCATTTCTTCAGGAACAGCTTCTAGACGTGCTAAACGCATAAGAACTTCTGCACGCACACCAGCGGGTAAAAGGCTAAGTAATTGCGCTGCTTGTTCAGGCAATAAGTGCCCCAACACAAGCGCAAGTGTTTGCGGGTGTTCGTTGCGTAAAAGTTGAGATAATAGACGTGGGCTAATTCTTTCAAGTTCACGGAAAGGCACAGGCCCACTTTCCATATTAAGGCTATCCATAATATATTTTGCTGTGTCAGAATCTAAGTTCTTCAAAAGCATACGCTTTAATGGCTCTTGACCACCCATAACAGAGTCTTGTGTGCTTACAAGCTCGCCGTGGAATTCACGCAAAACTTCTTCAACTTGTTCTTTTGGAACAGGCTCAAGCTCAAAGATGGCTTTAGAAATTGCAGTAATTTCTCTTCTATCCATTCTTTTAAATATTTCTGCTGTGAATTTATCACCTAAAGCAAGTAAAAGAACTGCTGTTTTTTGTGATCCTTGTAACTCCATATAAAGCCTCTTTATAATTAATATGTCAGAGAAATGACAAGTTTATTATTTTTAGATATTTCTTATAAAGTTTTGCAAAAAGCTTGCCAAATGATATAAAAAAAGATTTTGACAAATCACAAACTATCCCCTCTGTGAGCCGATTGCGAACAAAGGCTTTAGCAAACGAAGTGGAAAATACGCTTTCACAAGTGAGGATTTTGCGCCTAATAGGTCAAAATCTTTCTCTTATTGTAAGCTAAAAGCGAACAAAGGCTTTAGCGAACGAAGTGGAAACCACGCTTTCCACGAGTGAGGATTTTGCGCCTAACAGGCCAAAATCTTTCTTAAATTAGAACGGCATATCATCAAGGCTAGAAGAATTATTGAAATTGCCTGCTTCACTTGGGAATGGTGACCCCATATCTTCTGAACTTTGTGAGTAGTTTGAATTTTGATTATTGTTATAACCACCGCCAGCACCTTGTGAATCGCCTCTTCTATCTAAGAATTGCACTGTGCGAGCATTGATTTCAACTGTTGTACGGTCATTTCCTTGTTTATCTTGCCATTTAGAAGTTCTTAAACTTCCTTCAACATATACTTGGCTACCTTTATGTAAATAGTTTTTCACGTTTTCAGCTTGTTTGCCATAAACGGAAACTCTGTGCCATTCAGTTCTTTCTTGTCTATTTCCATCTCTATCTCGGAAAACTTCACTTGTTGCAACACTAAAGTTTGCAACAGGATCGCCTGAAGACATATAACGAACTTCTGGATCTTGACCTAATCTACCAATAATCATAACTTTATTTAACATTTTTATTCCTTTTACTTCTCTGCAGTTGGTACAGAAATTTTTTCTTTTTTAATATATGCTTCCAGCTCATCTAATTTTTCTTCTATTTGATAAGAAATAGCATCAGCTTCTTTTGGTTGCCAAGCTAAGATAAGCTCTTGCATAGTTTTTTGCAAGTGAGAAATTTCTTCAATAAAAGGAGCAAGAACTGTTTTCACATTTTGTGGCCAATCAGCAAAATCAATTGCTTCATCTAAAGTTGTAATAAGCTCCATAATGCCAAAGCGCTGTGCAGCTGGAATATAATCATCGTTTACAGGCCAAGCAAATTGATAAAGCAAAGGGTAACGTTTTTTTACGTCTGCATCGTCATATGTAGAGGCGCTTACTCTCACAACAAGTATTTTGCCCATTTTTTACTTCCACTTTGAAATTGAAATTTTTACATTATCTTCTTTTGAGGCTTCATCATCTTGCCCCTTTTCATAAATAGAAAATCCTGTTCTATTGTAATCTTTTACTTCTTTCTCAGTTTTTTTTACAGTATTTTCTTGAATCTGCTTTTTCTCGGCTTTAATTTTCTTTTTTTGAATTTCAAGCTTTTGTAATTTTAAAATAATAACATCAAGTTTCTTTGCCTGTATTCTTGTTGAATCAACATATTCACAGCCACAAAAACCTTTTTCAGCGTTAACATACACTACTTTGATTTTTATGTTAGAAATGAGCAAATTATCTTCAAGAAGTAAATTTATGGCAATAATATCACCATTTTTAATCATTTTACCATTTGGCAATGAAAACAATGCCAAAGCTATACCTGTTGAACTTATATTCATCACGTTTGTTTTAGTAGCAGAATGAGAAGCAAGCGTTGCCACTAAACCATCGTAAGAGACCCTAAAGCTCATTCTAGGATTATCATTTCCGCTTTCATACTGAAAATCGATTAACATATAAACTCCATCACAAGTACAACTAAACTATTCATTAGTATTAATTTCTTTTTCTAAAACAAATTCTACGCGTCTATTACGAGCTTTATTTTCTTCTGTATCATTAGGGAAAAGCGGTTCAAGCTCACCCATTCCAGACGCTGTTATTCTATGGCTTTCAATGCCAGAATTTAGATAATAACGTAAGATATTTACTGCACGTAAAGCTGATAATTCCCAATTGTCGTAAAAACGAGAATTTGAAGGAATTGGGCTATTATCAGAATATCCTCTTACGTTAATTATTTGTTCTCTTTCGCCATGAAAAATTTCTAATAATGTTTGCAAAGCTCTTTCAGCTTCTAAGGAAAGAAGTTCACTTCCTTTTGGGAATAAAACATCGTTTGGTACACGTAAAATTATTTTTCCATTATCAAGCACGGCGCTTATCTCACTATCCATTGCCTGTTGAGAGAGGAATGAGCGTATATTATTGAATGCTTTCCTCTGTTCTTCAAGCATTTCTTCAATCATATCTCTAGACAAGGAAATGTGGTCGCCCTCAGTTTGTTCGCTTGTTTGTGGAACTTTGAGGTGTTGCATTGAATCACCACCAAAGGATTCACGCACAGCAGAAAAGGTTGCTTCAAACTTTTGCGCATCAACTGATGACATAGAATAAAGCAAAACAAAGAAACACATGAGTAATGTTACAAGATCGGCAAACGTGGCCATCCAAGATTCATCAACTCCGCCGCCTTCTTCTTCTTCTTGCATATCAGCCATAGCATTTTCCTTTAATATTTTTAGTTGTTACGCTAAAAACAATGCGTTCAATAAAACTTAGATTTCCTGTTTACTTCTTGTCGCCAGCTTCACGCTCACTAGGAGGCAAGTAGGAAGAAAGTTTTTCATACACGAAACGAGGGTTATTGTTATCAAGAATAGATTTTGCGCCTTCAAAAATAATATGCAAAGTAACTTCTTCCATAATAGAACGAGATCTTAGCTTTTGCGCAAATGGGTTAAATAAAAGGTTAGCAAAAAGCGAACCATAGAAAGTTGTTAGAAGTGCAATCGCCATAGCAGGACCAATAGCAGCAGCATCACTCAAGTTTGCAAGCATCTGCACAAGACCAACAAGCGTTCCTACCATTCCCATCGCTGGGCAAGCGCCACCTAAACGCTCCATAACCGAAACGTTAATGTTGTGCCTTTTTCTCATTGAAGAAATTTCAATAATAAGAGTATCTTGAATGAGGGCTGGTTCAGCTGAATCGGCAATAAGCTGTGTTGCTTTTTTTAGAAGAGGGTTATCTGTTTGTAAACGCTCAAGCGCTAAAATGCCTTCTCTACGGCTAATTTCAGCAACTTTTACCATGGTCTCAACAACTTCTTTAGGTGAAACTTTCTTTGTAATAAAAGTTTTGCTTACAGCTTTGAAGGCTGAAATAACTTGTTCAGCAGGAAAAGCAATCAAAGTAGCAGCAATAGATCCGCCTAAAACAATCATCAATGATGGGATATCAATAAATCCCCCCGGTTGCGGGCCCATCAAAATAGATGAAATTACAAGACCAAATCCGGCTATAATACCACCCAGGGTAGCTAGATCCATAATAAACCTCAATAGTTTTTTTTAATTTTTAATACTCGAACTCTTTACTTGACTTATTAATATATTACGAGCTATTTTGTAAAAGCTTTAGGGGGAAACGAGTAATTTTATCTAAACTTGCTTAAATATCTATAACTTATTTTTTTTACTTAGTCCACTATTTCTCAGACCCTTTTTTTGCGAATTAACATCCAAGAGGATAACACATTGAATACACACACAAAAAACGAAAAAATCAGAAACATTGCAATCATTGCACACGTTGATCATGGTAAAACAACTTTAGTTGATGCTATGTTTAAACAAAGTGGCATTTACCGTGAAGATCAAGCTGTTGATGACAGAGTCATGGATAAAATGGATTTAGAGCGTGAAAGAGGAATTACCATTGCAGCAAAAAACTGTGCTGTTTTACGTGGTGATGTGCGCATTAATATTATTGATACTCCTGGCCACGCCGATTTTGGTGGCGAAGTTGAACGTGCTCTTTCAATGGTAGACGGTGTTATTCTTTTATGTGATGCCTCTGAAGGTCCACTTCCGCAAACACGTTTCGTTTTGAAAAAAACTTTAGACCTCGGCTTACCTGTTATCGCAGTTGTAAACAAAATTGATAGAAAAGATGCTAGAGCTGACGAAGTTATTTCTGAGCTTTACGACTTATTTATCGATTTAGACGCAAATGACGATCAAATCGAATTCCCACTTCTTTATGCAATCGGCAGAAATGGCGTTGCAATGAAAAACATTGACGACGAACAAGTTGACCTTGGCCCACTTTTCGACACAATTTTAGAACATATTCCTGCACCAAGCTATGACGTTAACGAACCTTTCCAAATGCTTGTTGCTGATTTAGATTATTCTGACTATCTTGGACGTTTAGCAATAGGCCGTATTAAACACGGTATTGCAAAAACAAAAGATAGCCTCATCTGTATTGGTGAAGATGGCCAACATAAAAATTTACGTGCAACAAAAATTCAAGTATACTCTGGTCTTACATTAGTTGACGTTGAAGAAGCTGAAGCTGGCGATATTATCGTTATGGCTGGTATTGAAGATGCAACTATCGGCGACACTATCTGCACAAAAGAAAATCCACGTGTTATGACAAGAATTCGTGTTGATGAGCCAACTGTTGCTATGCGCTTTGGTATCAACACTTCCCCACTTGCTGGTAAAGAAGGAAAAATTGTTCAATCACGTAAAATTTTAGAACGTCTTGAAAAAGAAGCTTTAACAAACCTTGCTATTAAAGTTGAAAATGCTCTTGATAAAGATACTTTCATCGTAAAAGGCCGTGGCGAATTCCAAATGGCAATTTTAGTTGAAACTATGCGCCGTGAAGGTTTTGAGCTTACAATCGGCCGTCCTGAAGTTATTATGAAAGAAGAAGACGGCGTTCTTTTAGAACCTATTGAAGATTTACACGTTGACTGTGATGAATCATTCATGGGTGTTGTAACTGAAAAAGTTTCTTACCGTCGTGGCCGTATGACTTCATGCATCAACCACGGTACTGGCCGTGTTCGTCTTACATTCTCAGTGCCTGCTCGTTCACTTATCGGTTACAGAGATGAATTCCTTACTGATACAAAAGGTACTGGTATTATGAACTCATCTTTCGCTGGTTACGAACCGCATCGTGGCGATTTCTCTTCACGTTTGACTGGCTCTCTTGTTGCTGACCGTCCTGGTGTTGGTGTTGCTTATGGTTTATACAACCTTGAACCACGTGGCGAACTTTTTGTAAAAGCTGGCGATCCTTTATACGAAGGAATGATCATTGGTGAACACAATAGAGAAAATGATATTGATGTAAACGGCAGTAAAGAAAAGAAACTTACTAACATGCGTGCATCAGGTAAAGATGAAAACGTTGTGCTTACTCCAATTCGTCCTATGACATTAGAAAGAGCGCTCAACTTCGTAAAAGATGATGAATGTGTTGAGGTTACACCACTTTCAATCAGACTAAGAAAAACACATCTCGCTGCACTTACAAGATATCAAAACTCTAAGAAAAACAAGTAAAAAAATAACTGGAAAATCCTAAAAGAATAATATAAAGTTTTTTTAGGATTTTTTATTTCAGTGTGCATAAAAGTTCTTTTTATTTCTCACTCTCTCTTTTTGTTTTATATGAGATTTTTTCTGCTCGGCAGAGTAAACTCTCTTTATTCTTCTTATTGGTTTTGCTTTATTTATTCGAAACATTCTAAAAGAGGTTCACATGGCACAGATTTTTAAAGAATATGATATTCGTGGTATTGCAGAAGTTGATTTTGACGCTCAATTTGTTTATGAGCTCGGTAAAGTTTTAGCAACTTATTTTCTTGAACATGGCGCAGACACTTGCACGATTGGGCAAGACTGTAGAACAACTTCCCCTACTTATGCAGAAGCTCTTTGCAAAGGCTTAACAGAAAGTGGCATTAATTGCATACGCATTGGTATGGTTCCAACTCCTTGCCTTTATTATTCAGTAAAACACCTTAATTTATCAGCTGGTGTTATGATTACAGCTAGTCATAACCCTGGTGAATATAATGGCTTTAAAGTTGTTTGTGGCGAAAGCACAATTTCTGGTGATGAAATTCAAAAATTGAAAAAATATCTTGATGAGAAAAAGTTCACCACTTCTGAAAAAGAAGGAACAATTACTGAGCAAGACGTAGTGCCTGCTTATGTTGCTGACATCAAAGAACGCCTTGGTGTTGTTGATAAATTCAAAGTTGTTGTTGATGCTGGCAATGGCGCTGCTGGTATTGTTTGCCCGCAAGTCCTTCGTGCATTAGGCGCAGAAGTTGTTGAACTTTATTGCGAACCAGATGGCAATTTCCCTAACCATCACCCAGACCCAACCGTTCTAAAAAATATGCTTGAACTTATTGAAAAAGTGAAAGCTGAAAATGCTGATTTCGGTATTGGTTTAGATGGCGACGGCGATAGAGTTGGCGTTGTGAATAAAGAAGGCAAACTTCTTATGGGCGATGAACTTGTTGCTATTTTTGCGCGTGAACTTCTTATGCGTAAGCCTGATGCTCTTATTATTGGCGATGTGAAATGTTCTGAACGTCTTTATAACGACCCTGCACTTAATGGCAGAGTAAAAATGAATCAAACCGGCCATTCGCTTATCAAAAAAGCAATTAAAGAATTTGGCGCACTTATGGCTGGCGAACTTTCAGGCCATATGTTCTTCAAAGATAATTGGTATGGCTTTGATGATGCAACATACACTGCCGCACGTTTGCTTTCAACTCTCACAACTCTCAAAGCTAAGGCAAATCTCACACTTGAAGATTTACCGAATTGGGAAGAAATTTACTCAACACCTGAAATCACACTTCCTATGGAAGATGAATATAAAGTGCCAGTAATTAAATATCTTCAAGATTACTACAGTGACAATGCAAACTTCACACTAAGCACAATGGATGGCGTTCGTCTTGTTCGCAAAGAAGGAACATTGCTTTGGGCTTTAATTAGAAAATCAAATACTTCTCCATACCTTACTTTACGTGCTGAAGGAAAAGTTAAAGAAGAAGCAGAAGCACTTATTGAAGATTTAAAAGAAAATGCATTGAAAGGAAAAAATTCTTTATAATTTCTTCTTATTAAACATATTAAAAACTAAAAGACTGAAAGCAATTTCAGTCTTTTTTATTATTTATTTCTGAAAGCCAAAAAAAGGGAAAAGATACTTATAATGTAATCCTTTCCCTCTTCAAAAAGCTTTACCTAAAAACTATTCAAAGCGTGATACATTTGTAATAACAACCATATCAACAGGCACGTTGCCGTGTTCACCTTGTTCTTTAGTTTTAATTTTACAGATTTTTGCAAGAACATCTTCGCCATCAATAACTTTACCGAATACACAGTAACCGAAATTTTCATCGGAAGTATCAACGTGGTCAAGGTCTTCATTATCGTCAACGTTAATAAAGAATTGCGCTGTTGCTGAGTGAGGTTCTGCTGTACGAGCCATAGCAATTGTGTATTTTTCGTTTTTAAGGCCATTTGTTGCTTCGTTTTCAATAGGTGCATTTGTTGGTTTTTCATCCATACGAACACCATAACCACCACCTTGCACCATGAAATCAGCTATAACGCGGTGAAAAATTGTGTTTTTATAAAACTCGTCGTCAACATATGCTAAAAAGTTTGCAACTGTTTTTGGTGCTTTATCGTCGTATAATTCGATAAGCATATCGCCTGAAGATGTTTCCATTAAAATTGTTGTGCTCATTATTATTTACCTTCTGTTGCTTGTAAGCTATCTACAAGTTCTTTTAGTGTTTTACTGCCAGGAGTATATTTTACGTCAATACCTTCTAAAGAACCGTCGAAAAGGTTGAGTATAGGCATTGCTTTTGCAAGTGAAATTTCAACAGTGCCTGGCTTTGCATGCATATTGAGAAATGCATCAATAAAAGGTGTATATTCAGGCGAACCCTCTTTTACCACTGCAAAAAATTCTTGTGCCATTGTATCAATTTCTTCAAAAGTTACATTTTCTGTTTCTTGAAGATAAATGTTTGCACGTGGGAATAAACCTTTATCTTCATATTTGAAGTTTGCAGAATTTACAACCGAAGTAATAGCTGCAAATTGATTTTCAAGAATTTGTTCAAAAGGAACAGGCATTTTAATATTTGCTGAATAAGAAAAATCAGCTAAATCTTTTGCACTAGCAACATGTGAATAGTCAATAATATCTTGTGTTTCATTGAGTTTAAAAGCTACAGAACTGCTGATAAGAAGTTCGTCTAGTAAAAGTATTGATAAAGGTTTTTCTTGACTGCTTGGATTACCCAACATTGCATTCACAGCTGCATTACCAATCATTAGATCTTTTGCTTCATAACTAACTTCATAAGGATTAGTTTGAGTAGCAATTGCAAGTTCTTTCATTGATAAAAGTTCTTCAATGCTAACATCTTCTATTGATTCGCCAAATACTGGTTGTGAAATATTGAAACCAAGAAGTTTGATGTTTTGATTGAGGAATATTTCATAATCTTCTTCTGATAAATTAGGATCAGCATAAGGATTAGCTTCAACTTCTTCAATCCATTTTATTAATTTTACCATTGTAGCTGGCTTTGGAAGAGCTAAATCATCAAATGACAATTCATCAAGTTTGATGGTTAAACTTTCAGTCGGTAAATCAACTGTTACATTTTTTATATTGAAATCAAAAGATTTACCTTCACCAGGTTTACTTGTAGATGTTTCCACAAGCGCACTTACTGTTCCTGCAAGTTTATCTTCTATACGATAGTTTTTAACATCAACAGAAGTGAAGTAGTAAGTAAAAGCTCTATTCCAAAATTCTTCTTTTTGATAGCCTTTAAGGTAAGCTTCTAAAAGTAAAGCAAGGTTTTGTTTCCAACCTTTGATTGAATAAGATTCAACTGAAACA
>CAYJIN010000047.1:1427-6594 GCA_964370245.1 uncultured Desulfovibrionaceae bacterium | reverse complement strand
AAGTAAAGCAAGGTTTTGTTTCCAACCTTTGATTGAATAAGATTCAACTGAAACACTGAGAGCAGGCGGAACAGTAGTTGTAAGATTTTCTATTAAAATTTCATCTGCAATAAGTGGATAATCGCCTGAACTTCTCAAGAGTGAATCAGTGTTAAATCCAGATAAAGTAATTTTATCTACAGAATAAAACATATTATCTAATTTTTTAGTTCCGTTAATTTCAATTGAATTAATTGTTAATTCTTTTGAAATCAAGCTAAAAACAATGTCTTCACTTTTTATTACTGCATATTCAGCTGCACTATTGAACAATTCGTTAACTTGTTCAACAACATCTTTTTCAATTTTTTGTTTTGCATAAAAACCGCCACCAACAAAAACTGCTAGGACAGCAATTATAATAGTTTTTTTCATAATAATCCTTCGTAATTAAATTATAAGGCTAGTTCACAATATTAACTAAAAATATATTCATTTAGTCAATTA
The DNA here is from genome assembly GCA_964370245.1 of uncultured Desulfovibrionaceae bacterium. GTDB lineage: Bacteria > Desulfobacterota > Desulfovibrionia > Desulfovibrionales > Desulfovibrionaceae > CAYJAZ01. Next base: position 6,108 of record CAYJIN010000047.1, on the reverse strand, counting down.
TAAAACTTGCTTCAAGAATTGTTGTAAACGTGGATGTTGTGGATTTTCAAAAATCTGTTTAGGTGTGCCCTCTTCGATAATTTGCCCATGATCCATAAAAATAACTCTATCAGCAACTTCTCTTGCAAAGCCCATTTCGTGAGTTACAACCATCATAGTCATACCTTCGTTAGCAAGTTTCACCATAACATCAAGCACTTCGCCAACCATTTCAGGATCTAAGGCTGAAGTTGGTTCATCGAAAAGCATAATTTCAGGTTGCATAGCAAGTGCGCGTGCAATTGCCACCCTTTGTTGTTGCCCACCTGAGAGCATTGAAGGATATGAGTTGATTTTATCTGATAAACCAACTTTCTTCAAAAGCCCAAGCGCATGTTCTTCAGCTTGTTTTTTTGGTGTTTTTTTCAATTTCATTGGTGCAACTGTAAGGTTTTTCAATACACTCATATGTGGAAAAAGATTGAATGATTGGAATACCATACCTAAATTTTGACGCATTTTATTTACATCATGCTCATCACTTGCAATGTCAGCACCATTGATTAAAATTTGCCCTTGATTTATTGATTCAAGGCGATTTATTGTTCTAAGTGCTGTTGATTTACCAGAACCTGATGGCCCAATAATAACAACTTTTTCGCCAGATTTCACGTCAATGCAAACATCTTGCAAAGCTGCCAATTGCCCGAAAAATTTCCAAACATTACGCATAGAAATAGCTGGCATTGTAATATTTTTTGATGAATCTTGAACGGAATTAGTTTGTAATAAATTATCGTTGATCTCTGTCATATTGTGATAACCTCCCTTCAAGATGACTTACACCCTTAGATAAAATAAGAGTAATGATTAGGTAAACAAGAGCAATAATTGTGTAAGTTTCAAAATATTCAAAAGTTTGCGCTGCATATTCACGCCCACGTCTTAATAAATCAGCAACAGCAATAATTGATACGAGTGATGTATCTTTTAGCATTGCAATACACTCATTGCCAACAGGTGGTAAAATAGTGCGCAGAGCTTGTGGTAAAACAACGATTGTCATTGTTTGAAAGCGGTTAAAGCCAAGCGAGCGAGCCGCTTCTGTTTGCCCTTTGTTTACCGCTAATATACCTGCTCTAAAAACTTCACCCATATATGCGCCATAGCAAAAACTTAAAGAAACTACAGCAGAAACAATTGGGGAAACTTGTAAAACCGCACCTAATGCATAGTAAATATAGAATAATTGCATTAAAAGTGGTACACCACGAATAACCTCAACATAAGTTGAAGCTGTCAAATTAACAAATCTATTACGTGAAAGCTTTCCTAAACCTGTCAACAAACCAATTGGTATTGCGATAGAAATTGACAAAATAGTAACTTGGAAAGTAACTATCAAGCCATCTGGAACAAATTTCATAATATTCCAGTAAGGATCAGGCTTTAACGTACACAATAAGATCAAAGCTCCCACTGCTAAAACAAAAGCAATATTCCACGCTTGAAATATACTTTTATTTTTAGGATCTGGAATAGACGCACCTTCTGTAATAATATAAGGAACTTGAATGGTGTCGTCTAATGGATCTTTATTTTCATCTGACATATGAATACCTCTTTAAAGCAATTCAATTATATATGAATTACAAATATAGATGTTTGCAAATTGTATAAGATTTTGAAAATCTTTTCTCTTTATAATTTGCACCTTATTCAATTAATAAGGAAAAGAGCATTCTCTATTCCGTCTGCAAAAAAGCAGAAAAATAAAGAATGCCCTCAATAATTAAATTATCTTAACCATTTTTCGATTAAAGCTTGTTCAGTACCGTTTTCTTTAACTTTTTTGATACCTTCATTTAATTTTGCAAGTAATTCTTCGTCATTTTTACGAAGTGCAAAACCAAAATCTTCTGATTGTGTGCTTTTTGCAACGATTTTTAATAAACCTTCATAATCAGCACTTTTGTTTGCATAGTTGTAAGCAACTAAATCATCACAAACAACAGCGTCAATACGACCATTTTTCATATCTTCCATTGCAAGGCCAACTTCGTCATAAGTTTTAGCTTTTGCATCAGGGTTTAATTCAGGAAGGAAAAGCATGCCAGTTGTACCGATTTGGCCACCAACGCTTTTACCATCTAAATCATCAAATGATTTGATTGGAGAATCAGCAGGAACTACCAAAGCTTGATAGTTTACATGGTAAGGAGTTGTAAACGACATAGCTTTTTTACGTGCATCTGTAATTGTTACTGATGAAGCAATAACGTCACACTGGTTTGAACCTAAAGCAGCAAAAATGCCATCCCAAGCAGTATTGCGCACTTCAGTTGTAAGGCCAGCAGCTTCAGCAACCGCATTGATGTAATCAATAGCATAACCAACAACTTGTTTGTTTTCATCAAGCATTTCAAATGGTGGCCATGTAGCATCAGCAGCTACAACGATTGATTCAGCATGTGCTTTAGGTGCTTGAGCAACCGCAAAAAGCATGCACATTGTTACAATAATTTTTTTCATAGAAATCATAAGACTCTCCTCAAATAAATTTTATTTATATTGAATGACACTTGCCAAAAAGTCAAGTTTATATCACGCTACCAAACTTTCTCAAAACAAAATAAGGCAGATACCTAAGCTTTCGCTAATGAATCTGCCCTAAAATTATTTATATTTTTTATTTATTTCGCAAAACCTACTGCACGACGTTCACGAATAACTGTTACGCGAATTTGCCCTGGGTAAGTAAGATTTTCTTCAATCTTTGCTGAAATATCTTTGCAAAGTAAGTATGTTGTATCATCATCAATATCATCTGAATTAACAATAACACGCAATTCTCTACCTGCTTGAATTGCAAATGCTTTTGAAACACCTTCGCATGAAGTTGCAATCCCTTCAAGGTCTTCAAGACGCTTCACATAGTTTTCAAGCAATTCTTTTCTTGCACCAGGACGAGCACCTGAAAGCGAATCAGCCGCTTGCACTAAAACTGCAAGAGCACTTTCTGGGTGAACATCTTCATGGTGCGCCGCAATTGCATGAATAATATCTTTATGTTCATTGAACTTTTTCGCAATATCAGCACCAATGGTTGCGTGTGAACCTTCAATTTCATGGTCAACAGCTTTACCAATATCGTGCAATAAACCAGCTCTTTTTGCTTTTTTGATGTTCATGCCAAGTTCAGCAGCCATCATTCCGCAAAGTGCTGAAACTTCTAATGAGTGTTGGAGCACGTTTTGAGTAAAGGAAGTACGATATTTTAATTGACCAAGAAGACGAACAATTTCAGGGTGAATGCCATGCACACCAGCATCAAAAGTTGCTTGCTCACCAGCTTCACGAATTTGAACTTCAAGTTCTTGCTCGCATTTTTCAACAATGTCTTCAATACGTGCAGGGTGAATTCTACCGTCTTGAATAAGACGCTCTAAAGCCATTTTTGCAACTTGACGGCGAAGTGGTGAATATGCTGAAAGAATAACTGTTTCAGGAGTGTCGTCGATAATTAAATCAACACCAGTTGCAGCTTCAATAGCACGGATATTTCTTCCTTCACGACCAATAATACGGCCTTTCATATCTTCACTTGGCAAAGAAACCGCTGTTACAGTTTGTTCGCCGATATAATCGCCAGCATATCTTTGAATTGTTGAGGCTAAAATTTCTTTAGCTTTTCTATCAGCTGTTTCGCGCGCTTCTGATTCTATAGTACGCATCATTTTAGCAGCTTCGTGTTTTGTTTTATTTTCTATTTCATAAAAAAGCTGTACTTTTGCTTCTTCTTCTGTAAGTGAAGCAATTTCTTGCAAGCGTTGATGTTGCTCTGAAATTTTTTCTTCAATAAGCTCATTTTGCTCTTCAAGGTGTCGTTCTAATTTAGCAAGTTCTTTTTCTGTTGAAATAATTTCAAGTTCGCGTGTGTTAACTTTATCAATCTTTTCTTCAAGTTTTTCAGTTTGCACTTGCAAATGTTTTTCTTTCGATTTGATTTCTCTTTCACGCTCTTTGTTTTCAGCTTCAATTTCTTTTTTTAAATTATAAATTTCATCTTGACCCTGAATAATAAGCTCTTTTTTTTGCGCTTGGGCTTCTTTTTTTGCTTCATTGATAATACGTAATGCTAAGTCATTCGCTGAACCGATACGTCTTGCCGATGTATAACGGTTAACCAATGCCCCCACCACAAATGCAATGCTAGCAGCAACAACAACCATGAGCGAAATAGTAACTGTACTCATGTAAACTCCTCTATATTTAAGCTCTGTCCTAGAGCCGATATGAAAACCAACCTAAACCTTGTGCGGTTTATTAAAAAAAATTGGTTTCCTATTTGACCAATGCGACCAGAGGAAACCAACTTATTATATTCACAAATTAAATACCCGAAGTGCCGTTACTGTGGCATGTCAAAGACCTAGTTACTAGGTCGGGCACCTTCGCCTCGCTTTAGGCTCATTATCGAAATAACGGGCTCACCACTCAGTCATCTAGCACCCTAAAATAAAGCTTGTGAGGTCGACACAATACCGAACAGCTCACGCACACTTCAGGATATATATTTTATACATGAAAACGCAAATAAATGCAAGTAACTTTTTGAAAAAAAATGGTATAGTTCTATACAATTTCCTTTAAGATTTTTCCATTATATATTATCTTTCTAATTTTGCTCATCAATTTCATT
>CAYJIN010000047.1:0-1327 GCA_964370245.1 uncultured Desulfovibrionaceae bacterium | reverse complement strand
TGCAAATCAGAGTCAGACATAGAGGATTCAATAATATTTAGCATATTTTTCATACGCTCTTCTATTGCCCCTTCTTCAAAATCTTTTTTCTCAGAAACTTTTGACATTCTATCACGCTCTTCTTGTAGTTGCAATAAATCGTCAGCAATTCCAATAGCAAGAATAGCTAAAAGCCTATCCCTGCCTAACTGGCTCCCGCGGGAACGAAGATCATCATAACTTTTTTGAATGAGCTCAGTCGCTTTCCTCACTCTCTGCTCGCTGGCATCAGAGCTAAAAGCAATATCTAAACTACATACAACAACATTATAAGTCTGCATAACTTCCAATTAAAAATAATTATATATCATTATTTCCATTTAATTGTTCTTGAACAAGATTAAGAAGTTTTTCAATGTGCGCATTTGCATCATTTCTAACTTCTTGCTCTTTTTGTAAGGCAGCCTCAAGAGAATAATTTTGCTCCATCAAGGTTTGCGAATCAGCCAAATCAGCACGAAGTTTTGCATTTTCGTCGCGCAATCTTTTTAATTCACCGGTTAGAGCAATTATACTTTCTTCTAATTTAATCATCATTTCCATAAAGTCTATCCTACATAATCTTTTAAATAAAATCAAGCACCATCTCACGTGAAGCATAAAATTATTTCTAAGATACAATTAAATTTTATTTGAATTTATTTATTTTTTTTCATTGATAAATAAATCCCTTAGCATTTATTTGAGTAAACGCTTCTGACGATTTATTTACATCTTTTTCTTTTTATTTGCAAGTTCTTTCTAGATTTATTTTAAATTTTCCTAAAAAGACTATTCAAATATAACATTCTCAATCTCAAACAAAATATTATCCACAAACGAATGAACTTTTGATTTAAATTAAATTTGAATTTTAGCAAAATAAAAGCTTTACAGAGGTTGAGAAACAAGGTATTGTATTGCACACATTATCTGATATTATCAGAAAAAAATTAGGAGATTTTTCTTATGTCACAAAAGAAACAAGAAAGAAAAAAAGAATTAGCACGTAGACGTAAACGCCGCGAAGAACGCTTGAAACAACGTGTACGCGAAGCAAAAGCAGCGAAAAAATAAATGTTTTTAAACAATTTGGGCGGCACTTTTTTGCCGCCTCGTTGCATTTAAAAACCTTTAATTTTTTTATTCTCTTTTCAACTCAGTTAAAAAATGTATGCACTTGCAACATTTTTTCTCAATGCCCAAAATAAAGATTTAATATGCCTATTTACGAATATCAATGCCCAAAATGTGAAAATGTTTTTGAAGAATGGCTAAAAGTTAGTGAAGCTGAAAAAGAACAAGCTTG
>CAYJIN010000046.1:0-17804 GCA_964370245.1 uncultured Desulfovibrionaceae bacterium | reverse complement strand
CTCCGCCCTTATCGCCAACTATAACATCATGCCCTTTCCATTCAGAATTGTTCATGCTGTGTGAGCCACCTTCACCTGGTTTATAATTACCAGTTTCAGTAATATCATCACTAATGCTTATCATTTTATCAACGCCAAGCATACTGTCACTATTTTCACCAATATCCACAATTGAATCATAGAGTGTTGTCGAAATATTTACTGTTTCACTTGTTCCATCAGGGTGTGTGATAATAACGTTAAATCCGCTTGTTGTAGGTGCTCTTTCACCGTTACGATCAAAATAGCTTTCTACTTCAGGACTTAGGTCACCATTTGGTGTATTATAGGTATAGGTATAGCTACCATCAGTTAAGTCAACTCGATATGTACCTTTACCTGTGTTTGCAATAAGAATATCTGAATTATTTGGATCTAGAGAAAATGTGCCGTTACTATCAGGTGTAAAATTACCATTTTCATCAAAACTTGCTTCAAAAGACCAAAGCTTTGCTGAAGTAATTGTAGCACCAGCAAAGTTTGCAATTTGTCCATTCACTGAAATATCATCTTGAACAATTTCAGTTAGTTCTTTACTGTCATTCAAGTTTAAATGCGCATTATCAAAAATATTAATATTTTCACTATCGCTTGCTGAATCACCGTCACTGTCTGAAATATCAGCGCTTTGTGAAAGATTTAAAGTGATTTCAAATTTTGAATTTTCTTGTACTATGCTGTTTTGTTCAAAAACTACGCCATCAGCAGTAAAGGTAATGCGAATATCGGTAACACTATTAGGCCCCCATATGCCACCTTTTAGAGATAAATTTCCATTACTATCATACTCTTCATAAAGCATAATTTCGCGTGGACCATGGATAGTATCAATCATAAGCCCTGTAGCAATAGGGAAAGTAGGAAGTTGACCAACAATTTGCCCATCAACAACTGTAAGCAAGGTTGAACCGTCTTTTCCAAGTAAGGTAGCTGTATTTACTACATCAAGCGCGCCAGGTCCATCATTACCATAATCATGGATTGGGTTACCATTTGCATCGACGTTGAAATACTCATCAAAATTAAAAGCTGTTTTTGTGCCATTATAAGATGCTGCTGCAAGTTGTGCTGATTTTGCTGAAAGTTGTACATCAACAGTAGGAACATCATTTACAGCAAGTGCAGCTAAAGCAGGTGCATTAACACCACCCTCAACAAATGGTGTAATTTCAAATGCTGAACCACCGTCAACACCACTTAAGAAATCAATACCACTATCAAGTGCATCAGTGTCTAAATCATAAAAACGCCCGCCTGTAGCTGCAGGGCCAGTTGCTGGACCAGCCGCTGGCATAAGGTTAGGATCTAAAGCATTGAAAAAATCTTCCGCTGAAATTGTTTCACCATCTAAAATAAAATCTGGCAAAACATCAGTTGCTTCAGAATAAGTTGTATAGAAATCTTGCAAAACTATTGCAGAGCCAAATTCATCAAAAGAAAAAATAAGATTATTGTCAATACGCTCTACAATTGCTTCTGCCAAATCAAAATCTAAATTAAATTCAGTGGTGTCTGCAGTAATAGGTACAAGAACTTCTTGTGTTGCTAAAGGCATAGATAAATTTAGAGTAGCCATATTATCTCCCAGTTGTATGGTTATACTTATATTGCTTTAGAATGAGAACCAACAGATAAAAAGCAAAAAAAATGACAAAGACATATATAACCTAACATAGTATAATATATTGCCTTTTATGAATAGTCCGCCTAAAAAAAGGATCATAACTTCTTCAATTCTGCCAACAAAACGGTCAGTCAGATTAATTATATACTTCGTTGGTACTAAACTTTGTAATAAATAGCAAGCTTTTTATTACTAAACAGTAGAAATTTTAAAAAAACTTCAAACATAGACTTTATTTGTCTATGAAAAATGGTAATGCCTGTCTGTGATTAAAAGGTAAAAATGTGCTTATTAACACATTTACGAGCAGATTCTTTTCGATATAATACAATCATAATGTTATAAATCTATATGAAAAGGAGAAAGTTATGTCACGTTCTACAAAATGGATTCTAGGACTTTTTGTGCTTTTCCTAGTTATGATATCTACTACAATTATAAATAGTTATAACAATATTGTACGCCTTGATGAAAGTGTAAGCACTCAACATTCAAATATTTCAGTTCAGCTTGAGCGAAGAGCTGATCTTATACCAAATCTTATAACTACTGTTGAAGCTTATGCTAGCCATGAAATAGATATTTTTGAAAACTTGGCAAAATCTCGTGAAAATTTATTGAAAGCAAATACTATTACTGAACAAGCAGAAGCTGATTTACAAATGACATCAGCACTTGGAAGACTTTTCGCAATTTCAGAAACCTACCCTGACTTGAAAGCAAACACAAACTTTATACGCTTACAAGATGAACTTGCAAGCACTGAAAATAGCATTGCTGTCGCAAAACCTGACTACAATAGCGCAATCCAAAAATATAATTCTGCAATTAGAACATTCCCAACTGTAATTATTGCAAATTTTATTGGATTTAAACAGGCGGAATATTTTGAGTCAGGTAAAACTGCACAAACCGTTTCAATTATAAAATTTGATTTTTGATTTTAAAAAAGCTTGTGAGGTATACTTATTATGAAAAACAAATTATGGCTAGTTCTAGCACTCTTATTATCTTTTTCAACTACAGTCTATGCAAACGAAGAGCAAATACAAAGTTTTTACAATCAGCATTTAGACATTGATACTGCAAAGTATTCTTATACGGTTTATGCACCAAACAATCTTCCTAAAAATTATTCAGAATTTAGAAATCGTTGTCAAAACATGCTAAAAACACCTGCTGGAGCTATTAAGATGTATTTTGATGCCCTTTTTGTGTATGCAGATGCAAATACACGTAAGGAAGGGCAAAAAATGTTACGCTATGTTATGCATACGAATGAAAATTGGGATAAAGCCGCAAGTTATTCAACTTTTGTTTCACGTCTAAAAGATCCAACCAAGCATTATATTTTTAGAAGTTATGCAAAAGGAACTTCACCTGAAAATGCTTATAATATGTCAACACACTGCTATTCAATTAATATTTCAAAAATCGTTGATGAAAACGATTATATGCGTGTTAACTTAGTTTCTAGCGGTGCTGATTCCTCAAGAATAATGTGGGTGAAACAATTTAATGATGGTTTATGGTATGTTATCAACAACTCTGGCTCTTATGTTGATGTACGTAAACCTCAAAATATACAAAATAATAGCCATGATGCAGACTATGACTAAGAAAGATTTACTTATGATTTTTGATTAATGCACAGTACTGTTTTGGTTTTTACAAAAAACTCTACCCTCTTAATTATAAAAAACACCGAAGAGATAATTTTCTTCGGTGTTTTTTTATGCCTTGCTTCTTTATAGATTAGAGTTTTTTTGAATAATTCTATTATAGCAACAAGTTAGACATTAATTATATCACTATACTCATCAATACAATGAGAATGATGAAGTAATATAAACTTCATCAACTTCATTATTATAATTTGTTTTTCCTCATTATCTTTTTTTATTTTTTGTCAAATTTCATTATTATAATGTTTTTTTATTTCTACTATATTGGTAGATTATAGATATGATTTTAAGGTTTCGTCTGATTTTATTGGTAAAATTCTTTATAAGTATCCTTTTATAACCAAAGGAATGTTGCCAAAAAAGCAAAAAAAGGAGCTGCATTATGTCAAATTGCATTCACAATAACAGTCCGCTTGACAAAAGAATAAAAGAGATGATGCCATCTATTTGCCCTTACACAACAAGAGAAGTTGAAGTTCTAACTTTGCTTTGCAATTTGTATAACAACAAAGAAATCAGTAAACTACTTTCAATAAGCCAAGGAACAGTAAAAAGGCATGTTGAAAATATGCGTTTAAAATCAGGCTGTAAAAGCTCTATGGAACTCGTCGTATGTGCAATTGGCAGTAAATGGGTTTCTTTATAGCAGAAAAAATTCACATATATATTAACTTTTAACCCTATGTAAAAACTGTGAGTATCGAATTATATACTATCGCATAAAGTAATACCGAAGAAATTTTTCTTTGGTATTTTTTTGCAAACTTCTGAATATTGCAAGTTTATTAACAAACAAAGAAAAAAACTGCTTATACAGTGCAAAAATTGCAACAATGAGAAAAGTTCATCATTATAATGAATTTATAAAAATTAACAATTTTACCTCATTTTCTCATTATCACAATGAATAAAATTAACACTTTCTACAGTATTTTAAGTCTACCTTGATTGACTTTAGAAAAAGAATAAATTATTGCTAGTATATATATACAATATATAAAAGGGGAACACAATGAAGACAAAAATGAACTTCTTTTTACTTGCATTACTTCCTTTATCTCTACTCTTGAGTGCGTGTGAACTCTCAAAAGATTCTTCAAAGCAGTTAACAGCTTTAACAATGTGGCATGTTTACGGCGCTCAAATTAACTCACCAATGAATTCTATTATAGAAAGATTTAATCAAACTGTTGGTAAAGAAAATGGAGTGAAAGTTGTTGTTACTTCTATTTCAAACTCAACAGCAATACATGATGCCTTAGTTGCAGCAGGAACTAACCAAGTTGGCGCCCCAGAAGTTCCCGATATTTTTGTCTGCTATCCTAAAACACTTGAAGCTATAGGTGTAGAACGGGCAATTAACTGGAAAGAACATTTTTCAGAAGAAGAATTAAAAGATTTTGTTCCAGCCTTTTTGGAAGAAGGAACATTTGACAATAGATTAGCCATATTCCCTCTTGCAAAATCTTCTAATGCACTTTTTATAAATGCAGAAGTTTATGATAGATTTGCAAAAGATACAGGTCATAGCTACGAAGATTTAGAAACATGGGAAAGCACTTTTGAGCTTGTTGAAGAGTATTATAAATGGTCAAATGGTAAAGCTTTTTTCATGTATGATGATTGGATTCACTTTCCAATGGTAAGCATGAAAGCTTTCGGAACAGATATTTTTAAAAACAATGCAATTGACTGGAATAACCTTTATTTTAAAGAGCTTATGCGCCCATTATTGCGTGCAGGTATTAAAGGCGAAGTTTGTCTTATGCCTGGCTATTCAACAAAGGCTATTATGATTGATAAAGCTGTTGCAGGTGTTGAATCAACTGCAAGCTTAATCTACTTTAAAGATACTGTAACTCATGAAGATAACTCTATAACTCCTTTAGAAGTGAAAGCTGTTCCTGTGCCTTATTTTGAAGATGGAAAAAGGGTTGCACTTCAACGTGGAACGGGGCTTGTTGCATTAAAATCAACACAAGAGAAAGAAAAAGCTGCTGCTTTATTTACAAAATGGATTACATCGGAAAACATAAATCTAGAATTTGTAACACATGGTGGTTATCTTCCTGTGCGTATAAGTGATTTTGAAAAGTTGAATAAGAATATTGATACAATGGAGTTTGAAAGAGAAGGTTTTCGTTCGCTTTATAAAACCATTGTAAAAATTCATGACGAAAATTCATTTATGACAGCCCCCTCCTTTCCTCTCTATGGAGCTATTGAACAAGCTTTTCCCGATGCTTTACGCATAGTTCTTGCACAAAACAATGAAATTTGGAAGAAAAGTGAAAACAAAGATGAAGAGCTTCTTAATAAGCTTGTTGAGCAATCATTAAATCAGTTGGAAGATACATTTAATATCAAATTGCAGGAAAGAATGTAATGCAAAAGATTTTATCGCTGATTCCAACACGATATTCACTGCGAATGCGTTTATTTTTAAGTTTTTCCATGCTTATCGTGGTAATGCTTTTATGCGCACTCCCCTTTTTCTACGCCTTTGATTTGTTCGATAGACCAAAGAAAGAAATTTCTGAAGCATTAGATAACTATCTTGTAAACTACAAAGAAAGTGTTGTTTATCAATTTGATAATATTGCTGCTTATGGAATACAATTAAATAAAAAGCTTGTAAATGAGATTGAAAAAACATTAGCAGATAATGGACTTAAATCTTTTAAAAGCGTTGCGGACAACAAAGAAGTTATTGCCGAACTTGAAAAAAAAACAAGTAAGTTGCTTGAAAATTCTTTATTGATTTCTAAAGCGAGCGGTGCTTACGTAACTTTTAATACAACAATCAATTCTAATCTTGCTCAAAGTACAAAAAGCTATAGTGGTGTATATTTTAAAATCAGTAACCTTGATAACTTTAATGATATTGATCCCACTATCTTTTTATTGCGTGGATTGCCTGAGCTTACTGATTACAACGATATAGAATTTCATAATATGTGGGAGATGGAATTTTCAGAAAGCGAAACAATAGCAAGCGCTTTTGAACTTAACTATGATGACACGCCTATTGACAAAAGATATAGCTATTTAGAGCCACATTACATAAAAAACACATGGGAAAAAGTTATTTTGATGGTAACACCTATGGTTGGAACTACAGGTGAAGTTTATGGACTTTGTGGTTTAGAAATTAGCGCGCTTCTCTATAATTTATCGCATAGAGGCATAAAGCCATCAATTGAAGATATTAGTGGGCTTATTGCATTAGTAAAATCTGAAAACAATAAATCAAATTATCTCTTAGATGGTCATTTTTCACATGGCAATTCTTTTTTAGAAGCACATGCAGGCGATGAATATACTTTCGGCGATGAAGAATTTTACGATACTTTCCTCAATAATGGCTATGGCTTTGTTGCAAAAGAAGTGAGTTTCAATCCATCTGCTATTGAACTTCAGCAAGATTCTTTCAAGTGGCGAATTATAGCAATGTTGCCAAAAGAAATTGAAGAGAAGCTTATAAAAGATTATTACGTTTTTATTGCTATTTCATTTTCTGGTTTTGTTTTCGTTGCTTTTATTCTTTCATATTTTCTTGTTTATAGGGTTTCTTCCCCCGTGCTTGATACAATTAGAAATATTCAAGAAGGCAAAGAAACAAAGTCTGATGTGCTAGAATTTAATGACTTGATTGAATATATAAAATCAAAAGAGAATAAATTAAAAGAAATGCATGAATCAAAAGAAAATCAACAGCTAGTTGAAAATGAAAATCCTTTAAAAGCTGATATTTCTTCTTATCAGCTTGTTCTAGAGCAGTTGAATACACTTACCAAAACTGAAAGAAAAGTTTTTGAACTTTATATGCAAAACCTAAATCCGCACGAAGCTGCTGAAGCTTTAAATCTTTCTATACATACTATACGCACGCATAATAGGAATATTTTTAGCAAACTTTATGTTTCTTCACATAAAGAACTTATGGTTTATATCAATATGATGGTTGGTGCAGATAAGCTTAATGAAAAATTCAAGAAATAGCCTTTGAAAAAGTTTATAATAATGTGCTTATTGGCACATTTACGCCTTTTCTTATTTGCTGTAAAATAAGAATATATTTATAAACTTAAAAGTAAAAGGAGTTGCTTATGTCAAATGATAGTTACACCGAAGTAACAACGACAAGTTTTATGCAACGCATCGGAAATTCGATTAAGGGTATTCTTACAGGATTACTTCTTATTATTGTTGGTACAGTTATGCTTTACTGGAATGAAGGCAGAAGCGTAAGAGAAGCTGGCGCAATTGCTGAAGCAGAATTGGTAACCATTGATATTCCAAATATTGACACGGTTGATCCAAGCTATAATGGTAAAGTTGTGTATGCTAAGGGCGAAGCAAAAACAAGTGATATACTTACCGATACCCTCACGGGTGTGAGCGCAAATGCTATAAAAATTGAAAGAGAAGTAATGTTTTATCAGTGGGTTGAAAATTCAGAAACAACTACCACAAAAAATTCTGATGGCAGTGAAGAGAAGAAAACTACATATACCTATGAAAAAGAATGGACATATTCACCTATAGATTCTTCTTCTTTCAAAATTCTTGAAGGACATCAAAATAAATCAATTTTTACACTTCCACTGAAAGAGGAAGTAATCTTAGCAAAAAATGTAACTTTTGGTGCGTATAAACTTCCTGAATTTTTTGTAAGAAGCATTAATAATTATGAAGTATTGAATGTTGAACTTACAGAAGAACAAATTGAAGATTTAAAAAGCAAATTAGCAATAGAAACTAGTGCACAAGTTAGCCAACAACCTATGAATAGAATTATGTCTGCAACACAAATGCCTACAAATCAAGAACCTGTTGAATATGTGCATGTTAACGCTAATGAAATTTATCTTGGTGCTAATCAGGCAAGCCCAAAAATTGGCGATGTAAAAATTAGCTATATACAATATAAAGACACAGCAATTTCAATAATTGCTAAAGTGAACGGTAATACTTTCGATCGCTTTGTAGCTTCAAACGGGCACACTTTTAGTAAATTATCAAATAATCAAGATTCAAAAGAAATGATGTTTCAAGACGCCAAAGATTCAAATTCAATGATGACATGGATTTTGAGAATTTTAGGTGTCATTCTTGTTATTGGCGGGTTATCAACAGTGCTTGCACCTCTTGCTGTTGTTGCTGATATCATTCCTTTAGTTGGTGAACTTGTTGCAATGGGAACTGGGCTTGTAGCAACTTTAGTTGGCCTTGCATGGTCTTTTGTCATTATTGGTATTGCGTGGATTAGGTTTAGGCCAATGCTTGCATTTGCGCTTATAGGTGTAGCTGTTGTATTCTTTGCCTTTACAGTTTGGAAAAGCAAAAGCAAAAAAAATATGGTAGCACCTGCAAAAACAGCAGAAGCGTCTGAATAGGCGAAAGTAGTTATATAAACAAACAACAGTGGCTAAGGCAGTAAAAGTTATAAATCTAAAACACTTAGCTTTTACTTAGGATATATTTCTAAATATCTAAACAAACACCTTTTATAAAACACAAAAAAAATACCGAGCTTTCCCTCTCGGTATTTTTTTTGACTCAATATTTTAATAATAAAAAATAAGGTAATACTATGGCTGTTACCATACAATTACCTTATTATGAGAAGGGATTTAGATAGTGTCGTCAAATTCATTCTTTTGCTTTTTTTCTGCTAAAAAGATGATTTTTTATCAGTCTTATCTTTGTGTAATTCTAACTGTAGCAGGAAGAACAGCAAGTTGCTCTGCGGTGAAAGCATCTTTCGAAACTGTAAGATTTGTCAATTTAGGAAATGCTTTCAAATTGTTTAAATCAGTAATTCCTTGTGTTTTAGCTAGGTTAAGAGTTGTTAACATCGGCATATTTGCAAGCGCATTAAAGTTTGTTACATTGCTTTCGCTAAGATCTAATTTTCTTAGTTCAGGTAAATCTTTAACATTAGCTAAATCTAATGCTTTTTGATTTTCACCCACATTAGCTTCACTTATTACGAGGTTGTAAAGCATTGGAAGCCCTTTCACATCAATGCTTTCTACATATTCTTCCGTAATATAAATATCTTTTATATTTTTTAATTTTGCAAGAGAAGTAAGTGACATTGCTAGGCCTTCATCTTCATTATTCCCATTGAGAGTCAACTCTTCAAGTCTTTGTAAATGAGAAAGAGCATCGAAATTGGTTACACCTTCCATTGAATCAATAGTTAATTCTTTCAAGTTTGGAAGAGTTGATAAGAAAGCTAAATCGCCCAAAGGTTTTTTCATGCTCCACAAATGGAGCTTTTCTAGATTTGGAGCATTTTTAAGTGGTGTATAGTCGGTTACAGTTTCAGAAAAAAATGATATCTCTTTCAAGTTTGGCATATCTTGCATCCATTCAATAGTTGATAAAGATGTAAGACCACCATTGAGGCTTTTTACTTGTTTTAATTTACCAAGGCTTGAAAAGTCAGCTTCTTTCACAGCATAATAATATACAAGTTCAAGCTTTGGATTTGCCACTAGTGGACTGAAATCTTTTACAGTTGCACCGTAAGCATTAAATTCTTTTAAGTTTGCCAAACCAGAAATTGAGGTTAAATCAGCAATATTTGAATAACGCACATCTAAGTCTTCAATATTAGGCATTCCTTTTACTAAAAAATCTAAATGAGGAACAACAGCATAAGAAACACTAAACTCTTTTACTGCAGGCGCAGAAGGTATACCCTCAAGCGACGACAAGCCTTTTGCTGCAATCTCTACTTTATTGAGATTTGTGAGTTTTGACATCCATTTTAAATCTTGCCCTTCACCTTTATAGTTAACTTTAATATGCTCTAAAGCAGTTAATCCTAAAAGAGCAGATAAGTCCGCAATGTGTTCCACATTGATAGATAGAATTTTAAGATTTTTAAGATTTGCAAGTGGTGCTAGGCTAGTGAGTTCTGCTGAATCCGCTATTGAAAGCTCTGTAGCCTCTGGATAGCTTTCAGCAAATAATTTCAAATCAGCATCTTTTATTTTTCTGAGCACAAATTCTGCTTCTGTAATAGGTTTTTCTTTTTCAGCCATTTCTTTAGTAGCGTTAGCAACCATATCTTTAGTAATGCCTTCTTTAAATGTGGTTGACCATGAAGAAACTTCATAAGAAGGCTCAGCAAAAGCTGGCATAGCTAAAGAAAGCGTAAGGGCAATAGAAAGAAGAATGTTTTTAATACTCATTATAAATACTCCTTATAGTTACATATTATTTTTCTTCATTCTAGTATATTTTTATAACAATACAATGTGCCCATTTACACATTTTTAACTGGTTTTTATGCTTTTTTTATAGAGATGAGAATGTTTTATAATTAATTCTTTTCATCTGCCCCATACTCTCTAAGAATTTGTATAATATCTGCATTCTCTATGTTCGTGGCTAGTATAAAT
The DNA here is from genome assembly GCA_964370245.1 of uncultured Desulfovibrionaceae bacterium. Lineage (GTDB taxonomy): Bacteria > Desulfobacterota > Desulfovibrionia > Desulfovibrionales > Desulfovibrionaceae > CAYJAZ01. The sequence continues at coordinate 7,038 of CAYJIN010000046.1, read as the reverse complement.
GGGCTTACTCCTAGCGCGTTAACTGTATTTGGGTTTGCTCCATTTTCTAAAAGCATTTTAATAATTTCAAAATTTTCATTTAGTATTGCATGTTCAAGAGCTGTTCTCTCCATAGAGCCAGCACCGATATTAAGATTTGCCTTGTGTTCAATCAATATTTTTACAACATCATTACGATTATGTATTGTGGCTACATGAAGTGCTGTATACGGTCCATAGACACTTTCAAAAAGATATTCAGTGTAACTGTTTATATCTGCATTATTTTTCAAAGCATTTTTCACAGCCAGCACATCGCCACGCTCAGAGGCAGTAAATAAAGCTTCATTTGCATTGGTATTGTCTATCTCTTTTGTTGGGCTTGGTAAGTCCTCTTTTGAAATTTTTTCAAACATAAAATATGAGCTTTTATTAGAAACAAAAATACTTCCCTCTTTTTCACTAAAATCAAAAGAATATGGAACATTAACAATTTTTATAAAGATTCCACGTGCATCGCTATCAGCAAAATACCAGCTGTAAGCGTATTCACCACGAGGAAATTCCTTATTTTGTGGATTATAAAAGAGCATTGTGCCATCTGTTAAAAATTCAATGTGAACTTGATCTTTTTTAGGAAAAAAATATTCATTATCAATCATCTGTGATTTAATAATCCATTTCCCGACAAGTTCTTTCTTTCTTTTTTCAACATACATTTCTTCTGTCATTACATTGCTCACAAGCCAAGTGAGAACAGATTCAGCAACTTCGTAGGATTTTTCATTTTGTATATTGCTTTCAATTACTTCAAAAGCACTTTCTTCAAAAGCTGGGCCAGCACTTTTGCGTAATTTCATTGCATGAAAATTATCTTCATTTTCTTGCATAATAACATCAAATCTCTTTGGCTCATAAGGGTTTTCACAGGAATTTGGAAAAGCATACCAGATTTCTTGAATGCCATTTTCATTTGAATCTTCCATAAAAGTTTTGTATAAATATTCTCTAATAAGGGTGTTTGAACAGTTTTCAATATAATTTTCTTGGTGGAAAGCTGGTTTTAGTTTGCTTTCATCAAGTGCGTCATAATTTTCAAGACTTTCAAAACTTTCAACATCTTCTAAAATATCAAAACCGTAGGCGTGAAGTGTTTTGCCATTTTCGCCTTCTTCTATTTCAGAAAAAAGCACTATACGCTTTGTGCCTTCAAAATAATAAGAGGCAATATATTTACCTTCATAAAAATCACTTAACGCTTTATTAGGAAGAAGTTCTACATTTTCGTTAGGGATATAATATCCACCATGGTTAGGATAAAGCTCAATAGCAGTGTCATCATTAATAAAAGTGAGGCTATACCATGTTGAGCCATCCTTAGCTTTTTCTAAATTTCCTATAATATCTTCCCATTGCTCTGGCAGTGTTGACTGTATTTGTGAGTTTTTGTCTTTCTCAGAATAAATAACTATATCATCAGGGGTAATAAGATATTCTGCCAATGGACTTGCAAAAATTCTTTCATTTGCATGAGCATTTGTAGAAATTAAAAATATTGAAATTATAGTAAAATAAAATAGCTTTTTCATGTTTTTACTCCATAAATGATAGTATTATTCAACACTATTCTACCTTATGAATAAGTATCGTCAATGTGCTAATAAGCACATTTTCATAAGTATAAGTCTGTCCATGAAAAACGGGCTTGGCCAGTCTTTTGATAAGAGCCACTTTCTTCTCTTTTCACAAAAAAGGTGGAAATACGGCTAGAGAAATTTAAGCAAAAAAAAAGACTTACAAGCAATTTCCTGTAAGTCTTTCTTTTGATTGATAAATAATGGTGCTTCGGGACAGAATTGAACTGCCGACACGAGGATTTTCAGTCCTCTGCTCTACCTACTGAGCTACCGAAGCAACGTGAGATTTGTTCTATAGGACTTTGAAAAAAAAAGCAAGACTTTTTTTTCATTTTAAGCTATATTTTTTTCACATTGTTATAAACACACAAAATATAAGGATTTTTTATGTTAAATTTTAAGGCAATTGAAGAGATGAAAAACTACATTGAAGGCAATTTTAAAGAAGATTTTGAATATTCAGCTGAATCACGACGCTTTGAAATGCTTGAATTTCTTGATCAACTCATGGATTTAGGCGAATTAGCAGACGCAACTGCAACTGAAGTTATATTTAAAGGGCAACTTGGAGCACTTGCAGGAATTCCAAACAAAAGTGAATAATTTTTTTATCAATTAGAAAAAATAATCTACTTTGCTTAAGATTTTAGTTAGATTTTCACTCAAAAATCTAAAGCAAGCTTATTAATGAGCAATGTTTTTAGGCTTTAAATATATATTGTAAAAGAAAAAAAGAAATTTCCCTCTGCAATATCATTATATACATTGAAACAAAAAATCCCTCAAACCTCCGCAAAAGCAGAGGAATGAGGGTTTCTTTATTTATCTATTTATTTCAGACTAGAGTTTTAGAATTTATATGTCCACATAACATTACCGCTATGCACTTCTTGTTCTGAGCCAAATTCAGCATTATAGGTAAAGCGTAAAGTATAGTTATTTTTATTCACTTCAAAGCCAAGGTTTGCAAGAAAAGTTGAATCATCTTCGCTTACTTGTGTTGTGTAATCATAGCCTAATACTCGGAAATCATTTTCAATATCATCGCCTGTAAGTTTTTGGCGTAAGCCTACACCAGCAAGTAAAGCTATTGAACTATTCTCACTCATAAGCCATTCACTGCGCCAATTAAGCTTTGCAGTTGCGTAGAAAGCAGAATAATTGCTGTCATTGTAATTCATGTTATAAATTGAATATGCAGAACCCCAATCAAGCGTATAGTCATCACTTTGCATATTGAGATAGTTTACGCCAATTTCAGGTGTAAGGCTGTGCATTGAATTTTCATTTGATGCAACATCCCACACATAGCCAGTGTTGAGTGCTAGATAGAGGGCTGTGCTATTATAAGAAGCATCTGTGCTTGCTAACATTCCATTCACAAGGGCATAATTATTTTCCATTTCACTAAGCGCACCAGTTGCTTGCCCGATAATATACCATTGTGGCATAATTTTATAAGTTGCATGCAAACCTAAAGCATAAGAACTTAGCTCACTATCTAAACTCATAAGCGTGGAGTCAAATTTTGAAGAATTGAAATCGAAATGTCCACCGAATGAGAAATTATCGCTCACATTATAGCTTGCACCAAAGGTTATGCCACGTGCATTGCCATCGTAATTATATTTACTGTTATTCATTGAAGCTATATATGGATTGAGGAAAATTTGCCATTTATCATTTGAATTATTTGCTTCTGAACCTGCCGCAATACCACTCAAACCATTTTGTGCAAGAAGTTTTGCATAAATATCTTCATAGCTTGCTTGAGTGAGTTCTTTTGAAGCGTTGCCTGCTTGCAATTGCACAGTTTTAAGCAAAGCAGAAGAGGTTATTGAGCCAGGTGTTGTTTCATCACTTATATTTGATTCCACGCGAACAGAGGCATTTGCTGTGCTTGTACCTGTTATAAAAGCTTGGAAAAATGGAACTTCTGTAGTTATTGTGCCTATATCGCTAAGCAGAAAATCAACATTTGCACCTGATGACACAATAAAGTTTTCAAAATCATAGTTCACACCAAATTCAAAGCGATCACCAGACATTTTTGGGCGAAGAACAATTGTTGCATTTGATAAATCAACAGACGCACCACTAGCAAAACCAAAAACAGCATCGTTTACCGTCCAATCTTGCAAGGTGGTTATCCATGTGCCGATGGAATAATTACTTGCTCCATAAGCTTCAAAAGCACTACCAGAAGCTGAGCTCGCATTTATAGTGCCATAGTTGTTGAAAACTTTTGCTCCTGTACCACTTGCATACATTCCATAGGCAGAACCATTAGCAGTAGCGTTAGCCGTAATTGTGCCAATATTCGTAACTGTGCTTGAGCCTACATCTATGGAAGCCATACCACTTGCAGAGCCACTATCAGTAGTAGATTCTATTGTGCCACTATTCGTAAGCGTCGCGCTAAGAGCGTTATTGGCACGCATAGCATAAGCTTCATAATTAGCACTATTAACAGTTATTTTATTTGTATTTATAAGAGTATGCGTTCCACCACGGTCTGATGACATTCCTAAAGCGGAAGCAACACTGCCATTTGTAGTAACTTCAATTATGCCGCTGTTTTTAGAGGTGCTAACTCCGGTACTTTCAACCCATATACCATAGGCAGAACTACCATCACCATCCGTAACAACCGCTATTTTATTGGTGTTATTAATTACGCCAGTTCTGCCAGAATACATTCCAGCTGCTTTAGATTGTTCTCCCACAGTAGAAATATCAATAGTACCGCTATTGGTAAGAGTATTCATCTTATCCCCAATGCTATACATTCCGTAGGTTACACTGGAGACGCCTGTAGAATCAACTGTAATTGTGCCACTATTATTAAGTGTACTTGTGCCTGTAGTTTCAGTAAACATACCAACAGAAAAATTTTTGCCAAGCACATTTGTTATATTAATTTCGCCTGTATTGCTAAAAGTATAATCCACAGGAGAGATACCAAACATACCGACAAAAGACTCCTCTTCAGCGCCCAAGACTTTGAAAAAATCTCCCAAATAAGCTATCCCACTTGAAATAATACCTTCATTTGTGAGATTATTGGTGTTGTAAACATTTTGAAGCGCACCTGACTGTTCACTGCCATCAGTTGCATCCATACCAGCAATTGTTGTGCCTGCTGGATTTGTTGCAGAAAAAGCTGTTGCTGGCATTGCGCACATTGTTGCTATTGCAAGCGCACCAAAAGTATTTATAAGATTACATTTTTTCAAAACTGCCATATAACGGTTTTTCAAATTTGATAAAGCATTTTTACTTTGCATTTTTCTTCCTTAGTTTTATATATTAAATTTTATAAATCACTAGAAAAAACATAAACTAAATTAGAATCTAATGCAAGTTATACTGAAATGTATATTAGTTACTTAGCTTATTTTTGCTTTAGCCATTTTAGAAAGGTTTTTGAATAATTTTTATGACTTGGCTACACTTTGTAGGCAGATGCTTTTAAAGCATGGCTCAAAAAACAACATGAGAAAAGCAATAAAACATTATTTTGTTTTAAGTTTCACAATCTTGATTTTTTTCTTTAGTAGAAATTTTTCCTGTTTTCTAAACTTTATTCTTTTTTAACAAGCATTTATAATTATAAAACAAATTTTTAACTAAAAAAATCAATAAATATCTCATTTCTTTTCTTACTAAATAGTAGGATTTTTCGAGGTAGTGAACTTGAAAGGATAAAATATAATTTCGCATATACGAACAAAGATTTTACAAAAAGAAAAAATTGCATATTTTTTGCTCTAGCCATAATACACTAGATAAGTATTCTAATTTCATGGGAGATAGTATATGAGTACACTTGATTATTTGGTTCTTTTTGCTTATTTTATCGTTTTAGTTTTTATTGGAGTGAAAGCAAGCCGTAAACAAACTGATATTGAACAATATTTTGTTAACAGCAAGCAATCTAACACGCTTACAGTTATGACTTTATGGATGGCTTCATGGGTAGGCGGTGCAACAATTTTAGGCACGGCAGAACAAGCACATGCAAGCGGTATGGTTGCCTTAGTTTATCCTCTTTCAGTTGCAACAGGTTGTATTATTTTTGCTTTTACTTTCTCAGGCAGAATCAAAGAAACAAGTGATTTATATGGACATCTTACCTATCCTGACTTTATTGAAACTATGTATGGCAAATCAAGCTGTGTTATCACTGCAATTACTTCAATTATTGCTAATATTGGTTACACATCAAGCCAGCTGTTAGCTATTGCTATTCTTCTCTCAGAAGTTGCTCATTTGCCTTATGAAATCTCATTTTTAGTTTCAACTATCATTACAATTAGTTATACTGCATTTGGTGGCTACATTGCCCTTGATGCTACTTCACGCATTCAAGCTTTACTCATTTTTTTAGGCATTGTATGCATTGCCCTACCACTTACTCTTTCAAATATCGGCGACCTTTCTCGTCTAAGCACTGAATTGCCCGCTGATTTCTTCACTTTTGGCGATCTTGGTTTTTGGGCTGTACTTGGCATGTTTCTTAGCTCATTGATGACATTCTACACTTCTGGCGATAGTTATATACGTTGCTATTCAGCAAAATCAAATGCTGCTTCTTTTTGGGGAACACTTCTTTCAGCACCACTCATTTTAGGAATTGGCGTTGGCGTAACCATTATTGGCCTAGGCGCTAAAATTTTATTGCCTGATTTAGAAAAATCATCTGACGCATTTTTAGAAGTTGTTTTAGTGCTTTTCCCTGATGGCGTAAAAGGATTAATGATTGTTGCCTTACTTTCAGCAATTATGTCAACAGCAAGCGCATGTGTATTAGCGGCTTCTGCTAATTTTGCGCATGATATTTATCAACGCTTTGTGAACCCTGATAGCTCAAAAAAGAAGCTTGTTACAATAAGTATGATTAGTTCATGTTTTGTTGGTATTATAAGCGCTTTTGTTGCATGGAGCGTGCAAGATATTATTGGACTTTTATTTATTGCTTTTACAGTAAATTCTGCCTGTCTTTTTGTGCCAACTATTGCCGCTTATTTATGGAAAAAAGGCACACAACAAGCTGCATTTTACAGTATAACTCTCTCACTTATCACAATTTTAATTTGGTTTTTTGGAAAAGGACTATTTCCAGAAGTTAGCATTTTCACTGATGTGGTTGCTCTTTGGCCTGGCTTAGCTGTTTCAGTTATAAGCTTTTTTGGTATAACTTTGCTTACTAAAAAAGCATAATCTATAAAAGTATACATTGAATTTATTGGAGATTACTAGATGTTAAAAAATGAAGTTCAACAAGAATTGATTGCCCTTCTTGGCGAAGATAGATGCTTCTTTTCACCAGAAGACCTTTTAGCGTATTCAGCTGATGCAAATGCAGAAAAAAGAGCATTACCAGATGGTGTTGTAACACCACAAACAACAGAAGAAGTTG
>CAYJIN010000045.1:0-17972 GCA_964370245.1 uncultured Desulfovibrionaceae bacterium | reverse complement strand
TTGATACTGATAAAATGGAAATCGAACAAGTATGGCAATTTGGTAAAGAATGGGGCCAAGACTTCTTCTCTCCATACATCTGTAACGTTGAATACTACAGCGAAGGCCATTACTTAGTACACTCAGGTGGTATTGGTTATGTTGATGGTTATGCATCAGACGCTCTTCCAGCTTTCTTACCAACAATGGATTTACCTGGAAAAGACGTTTACACATGCTCAAAAACCATTGAAGAAAAAAATGGTGTTCTTATGTACTACCTTGAAGTTGCTAACGGTAACTTCTATCGTGCAGAACGCCTTTCACCTTACCATGATGGCGTAAACCAACCTTTAGGAGCTGGTCAAATTTTAGGTGATTTAGATATCACTCCTGAATTTGGTACAATTCCTGATGTTGAAGAAGTTTGTGAAATCGTTCCAGCTGAAATTCAACTAAACATCGTTCAAGAAGAAGATAAATTCGTTCTTACAGGCGAATTTGAACGTGGTTCACTTGTAATGTATGTTGTTGAAAATGATAAAGAATCGCATGGCTACTATATCAACACTGCTGCTTCAAACTATCTTGCAATGTGTTCAGGCGCATTCTTAGAAAAAAGCGCTAACAATGTGAAATTTAGCTTAAGCAAACGTGGCTTGAAAGGTAAATTTGACATTAAACTTATTATCAATGATAAAAAATATCAAACAGGTATCAGCTTCTTCAATGATTGCTGTTGCTCAAAATAAGCTTCTTTAAAGTAATAGTTTGAATTAATATAAGGGAAAACTGAGTTATAAGTAACAAGGTTTTCCCTTTATTTTCGATAAACGCATAAATTTCTATCAAAATATTTAGTTTCTTGACAAATTGTTTCATCTACATTATTTTTATGTGTAGGAGATTTTATGACTAATTACTTTACTTGACAAACTTATCATGGCGCACAGGTGGTGTTGTCTTTAGGTTTGGATTGTTTTTGCAAGATTACGCAAAATACAAAAGTAGAGTAGATTTTTATTTATATGCAGAATATACTATTTATAATGTTCTTGCCTAAAATATGATGAAATTTATCACACACCAAACCTGTAAGGCACAGGTTTTTTTTATTTAAATAACATTTTTACATAAGGTATTAAAACTACGTGTGAAAAAATGAAAAATTTTATCAAATCAATAATGTCTAACATCCTTAAAAAATGTAGACCGCAAAAACTCGCAAAAGGAACAAACAAAATGCAAGGACGCACAATTAATATACAAGAAGTGAAAGAAAGAGCTGAACAATATTACAGAGATGGCGATTTTTATTGCTCAGAAGCATTACTAAAAGCTGTGAAAGATGCCTTTGAAGATGCTTTAGATTATCCTTTTAGCGATGATGTTATAAAACTCGCATCAGGTTTTCCTGTTGGTATGGGTGCTGGTTGCACATGCGGTGCTGTGAACGGGGCTGTAATGTCACTTGGAATGTTTTTTGGCAGAAATGAAGCTAAAGGAAAAGAAGTTGAAAAATGCATGGCACTTACAAAAGAGTTGCAAGAAAAATTTACTGCTCTTAGAAAAGTATGTTGTTGTAAAATTCTTACCAAAGGTATGGAACTAGGTTCACAAATTCATCTCAAACACTGCATCACAATTACAGGTGAAGTAACTGAAATTGTTGCTGAAATAATTGCACGAGAACTTGATTATACAATTGTATAAATCAATTCAAGCAAAGAATAAAACACTAAAAAGCCCTTACATTTATAGAAGGGCTTTTTTTATAACTTTTATGGGACTATATGAATTTATCTCTATTTTTCTTATAAGCATCAAGAAAATCGTCAATCGAAAGTGGTTTATAGAATAAATAGCCTTGCCCATACACACAGCCATAGTTTATAAGTGCATTTTTCTGCTCTTCAGTTTCAACACCTTCTGCTATGCAAGACGATGTGTCTAAAGCTTCAATCATTTTTATTAGATATTCAATAACTATTGATTTTTTGTGATGATCTGTAATATTATCAACAAGACTTTTATCCAATTTTATTTCAGAAAAATGAGGCATGGAAAGCATAACTAAGTTTGAATATTTTGCACCAAAATCATCAAGAGAAACACCAAAACCAGCTTCTTTTATAGATTTTAATTTTTTATCAAAGAAAGACATATCCATTTTATCAATACTTTCAGTAATTTCAATTTCAATATATTTATGCGGAATTGAATATTGTGCACAGACATTGATAATTTCATCAACTAAATCATAAGACATAAAAGTTACACGAGAAAAATTGACTGAAATCTTTAAAGGTCTATTTTCTTTTATAAGCTGTTGCAACAACACACAAGTTCTTTCTAAAATATAGAAATCTAAATGTCTTATTGTTCCTTCATGCTCATACACTGGAATAAACTTATCAGGGGCAATATTTTCACCATCATGTGTACGTTTTCTCACTAATGCTTCAGCGCCAATAATTTCGCCTGTAAGCATATTAACTTTTGGTTGTAAATAAGGGTAAAAGAAACCAGATTGCAATTCGTTTATTAAAATTTCAACGGCATTTGCTCTAATATCAAAATGTTCATCGGCAAGAGTTTTATAATAGTTTTGCTTTTCAGCATACATAAGCTCGCCAGAATGCGTAACAGCCTTTAAAATATCAATTTTATTTTCTTGCCATGATCCACCCACAGCAAAAGAATATTCAGCAATTTTTTTGTTTTCTTCACGTAATGAAGAAATAATATCTTCAAATTCTTTTTGTGAAATATTCTGACATAAAGCAATAAATTCACCGCCACCAACTCTATAAAGATCATGCGGAAGATATTTTGATAAAAGTTTAGCAACTTGCTGAATAATAAAATCACCATAGTGCTCACCATACAGTTCATTTGTCTTCTTAAGGCCATTTATATCAACATCAATAATCCCCAAAGAGGTATTATAAGAAGTTTCAAGCTCTTCAACACGTGCTACATATTTGTTTCTATTGCCTAAACTCGTCAAGTGATCACTATAAGACAGTTTGTTGAGTTTATCAAGCAAGGCTCTTTTTTTCATATCATTATTGACAAATACGCCAATAGAGTGGAGTAGTGATAAATCATTTTCTTTTCTTTTAGGATTATCAATACCAATAAAAGCCGTAATTCTTTTTTTTGAATAAAGAGGTATCAAGCGAAAAGAATTTACTTGATAATTTGTAAAAAAATCTTTCATTAATGTATCTTGTGCAAATTCTGCATTAATATCAGAAACTGAACATTGCCCATCTGCATAAAAACGTTCAAGCATAAGCGAAAAACTAGGGTCAGTAAATTCAATATTTTCTTTTTTATATTTGAATGATGGGTGTGAATATTCACTGTGAAGTTTACGTGCTATTCTATTTTTCTTATCTATTGAAAACAAATAAGCACGATCAGCACAGTAATATTCTAAAACTATTTTAAGTAGATTTGAAATTGCACGCTCAAAACTAACATCTTCCATAAGTGTTTGAATACAGCGCACTAAAGTTTGCTCTGATGAGAGCCTAAATTCTAAATTTTCAAGAGCTTCTTTTTGTTTTGTGATGTCAGTTGCAATTTCGAGGCGATAATTTTTTCCATTAATCTCAATTAATGAATCAACAAGCGAATAATGTGCATTAATTACTTGATTATGGATTTGCCAATAATGCTTTTTTTCTGGGGAAAGAATATTGTTTGTGCAATATTCGCATGGTTCTTCATTGCTTTGTAAAACTTTATGGCATTTCTTACCAATGTATGAATCATCAACAATTCCAAATGCTTCTTTGGCTTTTTTGTTGAGATAAAGCAAATCATACGTTTCAAGATCTGAAACATAAGCAATAAATTCTTGATCATCTAAAATAACCTGCGCAATATCATCACTTTTCATAGACTTTTCTCCATAAACGTATAATTTGAATTTACCATTATAATGAAATATTGCAAGAAATTTATAAAAAATATCAAAAAAAAGAGGAGCAAGAATTCTCTCGCTCCTTCAGTTTAATCTAATTCAGATAAATTATAAGCTATAAATATATAATCTTATATGCAACATATTTATAATTTTATAACATTTCGCCTGCAATTTCTTCATCAGTAAGGAAGCAAGCAGGATCATCAGCCCAAATATCGCCATGCACTGCTTCAGCACGATGTCTAAAGTTACCAGCACAGATATTTAAGAAACGGCAACGCTGACAACGGCCTTTCAAGTGAGGGCGTTTGTCTTTGAATTTATGAAGAAGTTCGATATTAGGATCTGTCCAAATTTCAGAAAATGGTCTTTCAAGCACATTACCAAAAGAAATGTGACGTAAGAATTGATCAGCATGCACTTGGCCATCCCATGAAATACAACCAATACCACGGCCTGAAGAGTTACCTTCATTGAACTGTAATAATTCTAAAACTTCTTGCGCACGTTTAGGATCTTCTTTCAATAAACGTAAATACACAAGCGGACCATCAGCGTGGTTATCAACAGTAAGAATTTCTTTCGGTGTGCCTGCATCGTGAAGTGCACGTGTTTCATCCATAATAAGATTAACAACTTCACGTGTTTGTGCATGGTTTAAATCTTCTTTAACTAATTCAGAACCACGTCCAGCATACACTAAGTGATAGAAACATGCACGTGGAATTTCGTAATCTTTCAAAACTTGGAAGATTTTAGGAATTTCCATGTAGTTTTGTTTATTGATAGTAAAGCGAACGCCAACTTTAATGCCTTCAGCCATTGCATTTTGCACGCCTTCTAAAGCACGGCGGAATGAACCTTTCACAGCACGAAATTTATCATGAATTTCTTCGCCACCATCAAGTGAAATACCTACATAAGAAAATCCAACTTCTTTGAATTCTTTAGCTTTTTCTTTTGTAATTAATGTTCCATTTGTTGAAATAACAGCACGCATACCTTTTGATGTTGCGTGATGCGCTAATTCAGTTAAATCTTTTCTGATTAAAGGTTCGCCACCTGAAAATAAAATAACTGGTGAACCAAAATTAGCTAAATCATCAATCATTACTTTTGCTTGTGATGTTGAAATTGGGTCAGCACCGTCATTTTCTTCAACCGCATGTGCATAGCAGTGAACGCATTTTAGGTTGCAACGCTTTGTCATATTCCATACAACAACAGGTTTTTTATCTTTTGAGAATTGTAAAAGATGTGAAGGAAGTTTGCCAGATTCTCTGCCGTAGCGAAGAGCGTCAGAAGGTTCAACTTGACCACAATATAATTTTGAAATACCTATCATATTAGTCCCTTATGATATTAATTTATTTAGAAATCAGTATAAATGTGCGTAAATAGATTTTACTTGTCATTTATTTTTTTTCACTGTATAGATTTTTCTAGAAAAAACTGTGATAACAAACACACAAATAAACAAAAATCGAAAAAAATTTATGAATACTAAGAAAAAAATCCTTTGCATTGTAGGGCCAACTGGTTCTGGTAAAACTGGTTATAGCATTGAATTAGCTGAATTTTTAGAAGAGTCATTTTCTTCATCAAACAAGAAAGTTCAAATTATTAATGCAGACTCACGCCAAGTGTATAAAGATTTTCCTGTTATTACAGCACAACCTTCTGTAGAAGAAAGAAAGAATATTTCCCATTTACTCTATGGTTATTTAGAAGCGCATGAACAATCAACTGTCGGAATTTGGCTCGATAAAGTTCATACAGAAATTGAAAATGCACACAATTCTAATCAGTTACCCATACTAGTAGGTGGAACAGGTATGTATATCAAAGCACTCACAGAAGGCATAGCGCAAATCCCTAAAATTCCAGAAGAAATATCAAAGCAAATTCTAGATGATATGTCAAAGCTTGGCGTTGAAAAAATGTATGAAAAACTTCAAGCAGTAGATGAAGAATATTCTAAAAAAATCCATAAAAATGACAGACAAAGAATAGGTAGAGCTTTAGAAGTATATACTTATACGAGTAAAGCAATCACTGACTGGCATAAATCAGATCATGCGCAAAGTAAATATATCAGTAAAAAAATTGGCATTGGCATGCCCTTAGATGAACTTACGCCCTATCTTGCGAAAAGAATTGATATAATGCTCGAACAAAATGCTCTCGAAGAAGCAAAGCAAGCATTTGAAAAATTTGCTGATTTATCACTACCAGCTTGGAGTGGAATTGGTTGCCAAGAGTTAGGGCTTTATCTAAAAAATGAAATCACTTTTGATGAAGCAAAAGAATTATGGATTAAAAACACACGTGCTTATGCAAAAAGGCAATGGACTTGGTTTAGAGCTGATAAATCAATCACTTGGGTTCATCCCTTCGATAAAACAAAAAGAGAAGAGCTTAAAAATTCAGCCTTTGATTTTTACAAATAACCTAACTAAAGTCAAACAAGTCATATAATTCAAATACAATAAGCCATAATTCTTCTGAACTATGGCTTTTCTGTTATTAAAATCTATTTAGATACTATAAAACTCTATTTATATTCTTCATTATTACCTAATTGTGCACCATTTAAAATTAAGATATCAACAACTTGTATGTAATGGTTTTTGATTGCAATTTGAAGTGCTAAATCTTTATCTTCTTGAGTAACATTTCCACTTTCGAGAATTGTTTGAACAATTTCTACATTACCTCGTGTTGCCGCCCAATAAAGAGCCGTTCCACCATAGTTATTTTCAATTGTAACATCAGCATTGTTTTGAACTAAAACTTTCGCTGTTTGCTCATTGCCTTCATAAGCTGACCAAATAAGCGCTGTGTAGCCTTGTTCATCAGTCACATTTATATCATAGCCTTTTTCGATATAGCTTTTTACAGCGTAATGATTACCTTCATAAGCATTTGAAATAAATTCAGTTTGATATATTTTTATCATTTCAGGAGTAATTTCTTTATTGGCTGATGCACAGCCAGCGAGAAGAACTAATAAAAAAAAGTTTGCGAATAAGAAATTAATCTTTATCATAAGAACTCCTTTCATAATTATTTTATAATGAAAATAACACTTAGAAATAAAGCATTATTTTTTCTTCTTTTCTGCAATAAATTCAGACATTTTAATAAAAGTTTTTACATCAATAGTTTCAGCACGTGCAGTTGGCATAATATTGAATGCTTCGAGCATTTCAACTGCGCAAAATGAAAATTTACTTTTTTTCAAGATACCTTGTAACTGTTTGCGTCTTTGCCCAAAAGCAATTTTGATTAAATCTGCTAATATTTGAGGATGTTTTACATTACTATCAGCATGAGGAACAAGCGAAATTACGGCAGAATCGACTTTTGGCGGAGGTGAAAAAGCACCAGGATTCACAACAAATTCTTTTTTTATTTGACAAAAAGCTTGAAGCCACACGGAAAGTACACCATAAGCAGACGTATTTTCCTTTGCAACGCATCTATCTGCAACTTCATTTTGAATCATAAAAACAGCTTTTTCTAAATTATTTGTAATGCTTACAATATCCCACATCAAAGGCGAAGCGACATTATAAGGTAAGTTGCTGATTATTTTTATTTTTTTATTATCACTGCTTGCGTTTTCTAAAGAAAGCCAATCAAATTTAAGTGCATCTATATGGATAACATTTGTTTTATCATCAGCATTTTCTGAATGAAGTTTTGCAAATCTATCATCTTTTTCAAGAATAAGAAAAGAAGAATAGGGCAGAGTTTTTAAAATATTCGTCAATGCACCAGTTCCTGGACCAATTTCAAGAATTGCATCATTTTCTTTTACTTGAAGAAGATCAACAATTTTATTACAGATGTTTTTATCGTGTAAAAAGTGTTGGCCGAGGCTTTTTTTTGCAAATGTCATGTAATACCTAAATAATATTATTTTAAATGTTTAGTCAAAAATTCTATAGCAGATTGCTTTATCAATAATAAGCCCATCAATCTCTTTAAGAGCAGCTAAAATAGCTTTATAAGGCGCAGCGTGAGTGATAAATACAAGAGGCACAGCATTATCAATTTGCGCTTTTTGAATAACTTGCGCTATGCTTACGTTTTGATCAGCCAAAGCACCTGTAATATCGCGCAAAGTTCCAACATTATCTTTTACCATAAGGCGTAAATAATAAGGATGCACACTATTTTCAGGCGGAATAACTTCTGCTTTTTCTAAATTTTGTTCTATATATCCAAAATTGTTTGCTTCTTTTTTCTGCACAATTGAAAGAATATCAGCCATTACAGCAGAAGCAGTTGGAAGTGAACCAGCTCCAGAACCATGCAAGAAAAGCGAACCAAAAGCATTTCCCTCAACACGCACAGCATTATATGCCCCGCCAACTTTTGCAAGCAATAATCTTTCATTTACCAAAGCTGGGAAGAGGCCTGCTTCAATTTTATTATCAATATAAGACGCTTGACCAAGAAGTTTAATTCTATAACCAAATTCACGGGCAAACTCAATATCCATGCTATCCATATTACGAATGCCTTCAATATGAAGATCTTTGAATGGATATTCCACACCCCAAGCAAGGCGAATAAGAAGATTAAGTTTATGTGCTGCATCTTGCCCATCAATATCAAGGCTTGGCTCTGCTTCTGCATAACCGAGTTTTTGCGCATTTTCTAAAGCTGTTTTAAAACTTTGATTATTTGATGTCATTTCTGAAAGAATATAGTTGCTTGTGCCGTTTAATATTCCTAAAAATCCTTCAATCAAGTTTCCGTTTAAGCTTTCTTTAAATGTTTGCACAACAGGAATTGCTCCTGCAACAGCTGCTTCAAAATTCAAATGTAGATTATTTTTTGCTGCAAGTGCAAAAATTTCATCGCCATCTTCTGCAAGTAAAGCTTTATTCGCAGTAACAACAGATTTATTGTTGCTTAGAGCAGACAAAATTGCTTCTTTAGCAAGCTTTGTTCCACCCATGAGTTCAACAAAAACATCAATATCTTTATCTTCAGTAATTTCAAGTGGATTAGTTGTAATATGTGTGCCTTCAGGAATATATGCGCGTTTTTTAGAAGTGTCTTTTACGCAAACGCTTTTTACTTCAATAGTGTAGCCAGTTCTGCGTGCAATAACTTCTTTATTTTTTTCTAAAACTTCTAATAATCCTGTGCCAACAATACCAATACCAGCAATTCCAAGTGTGAGTTTCTTCATAAAGATATTCCAATATACAAAATTTTATTTTCAAATTAAAGAAAAGAGTTTCTCAAAAAAGAGAAACCCTTATCTAATAATTTATTTACTTATTGATAACTTTCTTAATGTTCTTAAGTGCTTGTTTTGTTCTTTGTTCGTTTTCAATAAGAGCAAAGCGAACATAATCATCACCAGCACTACCAAAACCAACACCAGGCTGAACAGCAACATGCGCTTCTTCTAAAAGCATTTTTGAAAATTCCATCGAGCCCATATGGCGTAAATGTTCAGGAATTTTAGCCCAGCAAAACATAGTTGCTTTTGGCGGTGTAATTTCCCAACCCACTTTATTCAAGCCATCGCAAAGAACATCACGGCGGCTTTGATAGATTTTACATGCTTCTTCAACTGGGCCATAATCGCCATTCAAGCCAACAGTAGCTGCAATTTGAATTGGTTGGAACATACCATAATCAAGATATGATTTAATTCTTGTAAGTGCGTGCACTAAATCTTTATTACCAACACCAAAGCCAACACGCCAACCTGGCATTGAATAGCCTTTAGTCATTGAATAAAACTCAATACCAACATCTTTAGCGCCTTTTGCTTGTAAGAAAGATGGTGCTTTATAGCCATCAAAAACAAGGTCAGAATATGCTAAATCATGGATAACCCAAATTTTGTGTTCTTTTGCAAATTCAACAATTTTTTCAAAGAATGCTAAATCAGTCGTAACAGTTGTTGGGTTGTGCGGGAAGTTGATAATAAGAAGTTTTGGTTGCGGCCATGTTTGTTTCATAGCTGTTTGCAAATCTTCAAAGAAATCACGATCTTCCATAACAGGAATTCTGCGTACGTCAGCCCCTGCTAATACAGGCGCATACACGTGAATAGGGTAAGTTGGGTCTGGCGCAAAAACAACATCGCCAGGTTCAAGCATAGCAAAACATAGGTGAGCTAAACCTTCTTTTGAACCAATGGTAGCAATTGCTTCAGTTTCTGGGCAAAGATCAACATCAAAATGTCTTTTATAAAAATCGCAAATCGCTTTACGGAGATTTGGAATACCTTTAGAAGCAGAATAGCGATGGTTAACAGGTTTACCGGCGGCTTCTTGAAGTTTTTCTACGATATGTGGAGGTGTGGCTAAATCAGGGTTACCCATACCAAAATCAATAACATCATGATTTTGTTTGCGTAATTCCATTTTTAAATTGGTAATAACAGAAAAAGCATAAGGAGGAAGCCTTTTAATCCTCGGAAATTCAAACATATCACACCTCTTTAATTTATAATTTCAATAAATTAGAAAAAATTTCATAAATATATTGTAGACTTTCAAAAAGTATAGTAAAAAAAGTCTAGACAGTAAAGCAAATTATACTATTTTTAAAAAATTTATTTGAAATACTTCATCTTAGCTATCAAGAATGACAGTATTTTCTCTATATTATTGGCAGAAAAGGAAGAAAAATGTCCACCACTCAAGCTTCATTCTTAAACGACGACGACACTATTAAAATCAAATCTACATTAGAACATATTGTTTATATGAATGAAGAAAATGGTTATGCAGTTTTGCGCTTTCAACCTGAAAATAAAAGAGAAGACAAAATTTTAGCTGTTGGAAACATGCCAAAACCAAGAGTAGGCGCTTTTTTTACACTTATTGGAAAATGGACGCAACACCCTAAATTTGGTAAACAATTTTCATTTATAGCTTTTGAAGAACAGCGCCCAGAAAGCCTTGAAGGTATACGCATGTTTCTTTCCTCAGGCATTATTAAAGGAATGGGCAAGAAAACAGCTGATAAAGTTGTTGATCATTTTGGGCTTGAAACTTTTAAAATTTTAGATACTGAACCAGAAAAACTTTTAGAAATTCCTAAAATTTCAGAAAAACTTGTAAAAAGCGTGAAGTCTTCTTGGGCTGAACAAGCTGGCATTCGTGAACTTATGGTGTTTTTGAATCCATTAGGTATTGGCGCTGGTTTAGCTGTTCGTATTTATAGGCATTATGGAGCAAATGCTGTTGATATCGTAAAAGAAAATCCATACAGACTTGCAATGGATGTACACGGTATTGGCTTTCTTACCGCAGATCAATTTGCGCTAAATCTCGGCTTTGAGCGTGATTGCATTATGCGCGCCGAAGCTGGCACTTTATATTGGCTTGTAAAGCAATCTGACGAAGGGCATGTGTATTATCCAAAAGATAAACTCACAAGTGAAGTTGCTGCACAATTACAAGTTGATGAAGGACTTATCGAAAATGCAATTTCTTCTCTTGAAAAAGAAGAACGTATTGTCACTGAATTTTTTGATGAACATACAGCTGTTTATCTAGCAAGATATCATCACTGCGAAACTAAAATTTCTTTTTATTTGAATAGATTACTTATTAGCCCGAAAGTGGTTGGCTTTAAAGATTATAAGCAAGACGTAAAAGATGTTCTCAAGTCTTTACCTATAAAACTTGCTGAACAACAAGAAGAAGCAGTATATTCAGCGGCAAAAAGTAAATTAATGATTTTAACTGGTGGTCCTGGTACTGGTAAAACAACTATTATTAATGCAATCATCAAAGTTTTTCAAAAAGCACAGGCAAGAATTTTGCTTGCTGCACCAACGGGTAGAGCATCAAAAAGAATGAGCGAAACTTCAGGGCTTGAAGCAAAAACAATACATCGTCTTTTGGAATATAACCCCTCTGAAGATGGTTTTGCTCGCAATGAAGATAATCCGCTCAATTGTTCATTACTTATTATTGATGAAGCTTCGATGATTGATTTAGTGTTGATGTATCATCTTATTAAAGCAATTCCACTTGGTTGCACAGTTATTTTTGTGGGCGATATAAATCAACTTCCATCTGTTGGTGCAGGTAACGTGCTAAAGGATTGTATTTATTCAAATATGATTCCGCTTGTGGAATTGCATCAAATTTTCAGGCAAGCAGCTAAAAGCACTATTATTCAAAATGCGCATAAAATCAATGAAGGTGTAATGCCTTCTCTTGTTATTGATAAAGAAGGGCTTTCAGATTTTTATTTCTTTCCTGAAGAAGATGCTGAAAAAGCATGTCAAACAATTGTTGATCTTGTAAGCCATCGAATTGCAAAGAAATATAAATTAAATCCTTCAACTGACATTCAAGTTTTAGCACCAATGTTGAAAGGCGTAACAGGAGTTAATAATTTAAATTCACAACTTCAAGAAGCTCTAAATCCTGCTGAAAAAGGCAAACTTTACGTGCAAAAAGGTGAAAAACTTTTCAGATTGAACGATAAAGTAATGCAGATAAAAAACAACTATGATAAAGACATCTATAATGGAGATATTGGCATTATTAGCGATATTGACCCAGAAGATAGATCAATGCTTATCAAGTTTGATGAACGTTTTGTGCCTTATGCATTTGAAGAATTAGATGAGCTTGTTTTAGCGTATGCAATTTCAATTCATAAATCACAAGGTGGTGAATATCCTTGTGTTGTAGTGCCTCTTTTAAAAGCGCATTATGTAATGTTGCAAAGAAATTTAGTGTATACTGCTGTAACACGTGGTAAAAGCCTTGTTGTAATGGTTGGCAGTAAAACAGCGCTTAATATGGCTATCAAAAACAATGCTATTCAAGCACGTTATTCAAAACTTGCAACTCGTCTAAACCTTATGGTTAAAATGTAAAAAAGCTGTATTTTCAAAAATAGAGCAGAGTTGATTTTTCAAATCATCATACTACCTTCAAAAATACAGCTACATTTATACATTAACTTATACTTATTTTTCTTCTTGCTCTTTATAGAGTTTTATAAATTCATTTATTGGCATTGGTCTAGCTAAGTAATAGCCTTGCACAGTGTCACAACCTAATCTTTTAATAAGCTCAAATTGTTCTTTTGTTTCAACACCTTCAACTGTAATATGTAGATTCAACTTCTTTGTCATATCAACAATTGATTCGAGAATGAGGCTACCTTTAGTATCGCCCTCATTAAAATTGATAAATGAAGCATCAAGTTTCAATTCATTCACTGAAACATCTCTGAGCATTCCAAGTGAAGAATAGCCACTACCAAAATCATCCATAGAAATGATAAGGCCTTCTGCACGAAGTTGGTCAATAATTTCATCAATGCTCACAATATCATTATAATAAGCGCTTTCGGTAAATTCTAGAATTAATTGATCAGGCTTTAGCTCATATTTATTAATAAGTTTAAGAATGCGTTCTTGTAAATCTAAGCTATAAAGGTTAGCACGAGAAACGTTCACTGAAAGAGGAATAGTGAGTTTTTCTTCTTTTAGAAGAGCACAGCATTCTTCCCAAATATAAAAATCGAGCTTACGAATAAAGCCATTTTTTTCAAAAACAGGAATAAAGCTTGCTGGACTAAGAAAATTTTCATGCTTATGAAGCCAGCGTACTAAAGCTTCAGCACCAGATATCTTCAAGGTCTTCACATCATATTTTGGCTGTAAATAAACCATGAATTCTTTATTATCAATGCCTGCTTGCATGTCTTGTGAAAGTTTACGTTGCAAAATTACTTCTTCATGAACTTCTTTTGTATATTCACCAACATTTACGCCAAATTTCCCTTTTACGAGCTTTGCTGCATGCATTGCTTTATCGTGAATGCTTCTTATATCTTCATTATTATCATTTATAAGATATTCACCAAAGGTGCATTTTATAGGATATTCATGGGAATACTCTTGTATAGCATTCATAAATTTTTTTTCTAAGCGCTTAGGCAACATACCTTTATCTTTTTGTGCATCAACTAAAACAACAAAAAAATCAGCCCTATTTCTTGCGTAAATTGCATGCTCTTGTTCGCGCAATAATTTATCAAGAATTGTTGACATATAGGTAATAAGTTGATCACCTTTTTCAATGCCTAATAAAGAATTATATGCTTTAAAATCTTCAATATCTATGCTTATACACATAAATTGCATAAAGTTTTTTTCTTTTAGAAGAGTTTCACCAACTTGATAAAAATATTCGCGTGAATAAAGGCCTGTAAGTTTATCATAAATAACAGAAGAGAGTGTTTTTTGTGTTTTTGCAACTCTATCAAGAGCTTCTTGAAGAAGATTTTGTTGGCTTCTTTCTTTTTCAATAACATCATGCACATCTTTTTCAACAATAATGCAATGTGTTACAATATTTTTTTCATAAGCAAGTGCATACATTTTCAATTCAGTATGCCTGAAAGATAAATCAACTTGCTTTGAAATAATAATAGAATTTTGCTTTGTTTTCTTAAATTCTTCAATTACACTTTCAACATTAAAAAAATGCTTACAAAGATTATGATCTTTTGGTGGAATATTTCTTAAATAACCAGTAAGCCACATTTCTTTTTCAATTGATTTTGTTGGGCGTTCACCAGAAAGAAGCGATTCAGTTGATTGCTGAAAAGAAATTGTTTGGTCTTCAATATTGAAGATTGAAATTGTATAATAATCATCTTCTAAAATTTTAGGAAGATTTGCTAATTCAAGTTGTTGAAGCTTTGTAAGTAAGGTTTGTGAAATATCTTGATGATAGCCAGAAAGTGAAAAACCAGAAGCTGATGACTTATTTTGCACAGCACCGCAACGAACAAAATATTCTTTGCCTTCCTTATTTTTCCAAATATATACAACTTCGCACATAATGCCAGCTAAAATTCTTTTGATTGTTGTATCTATAAGTTCACGATATTCTTCAACAACACCTGAATACCAAGCAGTGTAATATTCCTCTGGTGTAATATTTTCAATTTCACTCTTAGAAAGACCTAACAGTTTTGACATTGATAAATCGCCATACATACGTGGCTGTTTGTCATATTCAACTTCTATAGTCCAAATACCTGATTTTGTAAGTTGCAGAATTCGTTCAAGTTCTGCAATTGTAGATAAATTATTTTCTTTTGACATGAAAACCTCAAAAACTAAAACAATAAATAGAGAAAATTAGTTATAAAAGTAGTAAAATAAAATGAAATAAGCAACTATTTTGCAATAGATGGAGTATGTTTTGTCACATATGTTTTAAATTCTGCTAATTGTAAAGGTTTAGCAAAATAGTAACCTTGGCCTGTATAACAGCCAAGTTCTTGAAGAAAATTAAGCTGTTCTTTTGTTTCAATACCTTCAGCAATTACTTGATAATGCACTTCTTGAAGCGCTTTAACCAGTGATGAAACTAAAATTCTGCCTTTTTCAGAATCTAAACTTTCCACAAAGCTTTTATTGAGTTTAATAATATCAGCACGTAATTTATAATCGAGTGCAAGAGCAGAATAATCAGAACCAAAAGAATCGATTGAGATTGTAAAACCAATTGACTTCAATCTTTCAACAACAGCATTGAAATTACTTTGAAGATTACTTAAAGTTTGTTCACTAATTTCAAGACGTATACATGAAGGTTGCACATGGTATTTTTTAACAATAGCAGACATATCTGAAACAATGCTATTTTGTAATAGGGTAAGGTGAGATAAATTTATGCTTATGCTATCAAATGATGGTAAGTCATCAAGTATTTTACAAGCTTCTTCAAGCATATATAGATCTAACTGATATATAAAACCATTTTTTTCAAAAATTGGGATAAACTGATCAGGTGTTAGTACATTTCCTTCTGTATGCCAACGCGCAAGCAAGTCAGCACCAACTATTTTACCTGTTTGCAGTTCAAGTTTTGGAAGAAGATAAGGGACAAACTCATGCTTTTTAAGCGCATCTTCCATTTTCAATGAAATACCAAGAAATTGTTTTCTCATTGTTTCGAGGTCTTGGTCATAAAGAACTACAGAATTATTAGTGTCTCTTTTTGGTGAAAGTTTTTTAGCAAATTGAATATGCGCTACAACATCTTCAATAGATTCAGATGGATCAGAGATATAGTAAAATGTAGCTGCTCTTTCTAATTGTAAAGTCATTGAAACTTTTGAAAGATTGAGATCTGCCAGATTTGTAACTGGTGCTCTTTTTATAAGGTTACTTGCTTTTTCAAAAGGAATTGCTTTTAAAAAGAGAATAAATTTACCTAAATCTAAATAAGAGGCAATAATATCATCATCTTTTGAATAATGTGTCAGTTGCTCTGTAAAAAATTCAATAATTTTAAATACATCTTCAAGTGGGTAGACGTTTGCAATTAAATCATAGTTAGGAATATCAACAAAAACAAGCATATATTCGTTTGATTCAGCACTTTCTAAAACATTATTCACTTCATAATAAAAAGTATTTAAATTTAATAAGCCTGTAATTGGTTCATGTTTTGTTTCATAGACAAGCTCATTAATTTTTTCATTCTTTTTGAAGAATATCATAAAGAAAATTGTAAGAATAAGAATAAAGCCAACTAAGGCAAGTTGGAAGTATTTACTATTATGGAAAATTCTTTCTAGAAAACTTGCTTGTAAGATATTAATTGTTGGTTCAGAATATCTTGAAGCAATAAGTTCTAGCCTTTGTTCGCTTATACTTTCGTAGGATTTTCTAAGGGCAGAAATAAGTTCATCAGATGTATCATCGCTAAACTTTATCTTAAGTTCTAAGTCTAGTTTAGTCGGCATAATTTTATAATTTGATTCATTTGTAGCTGAATTGAAAGTGAAAACAGTTTGTAAAATTTCAGTTACTTCATCTTTTTCAAATGCTGCAAACAAAGATTGAATATTATTATAATATTTTAGTTGATCACCATATTCCTGAGTATAATTATAACTTGGTACATTAAGCGCACCTATAGTTCGATTAAATAAAAGTGAGTTGCTATCTTTTTTAGAAATTGCAAGAATAGGACTTTTAAAGTAAGTTATACTTCTTTCATCATAAGAAATAAATTTTTCACTTTCTGTGAAAGAAACTGTTGCATCACTATCAAGAAAAAATTGTTCTTCACCACGATAAAATGGTATAAATTCAACTTCTATACCAAGCTTATCAGTCATAAGTTTAACAATATCAATTGATAAGCCTTTTGCTTCGCCCATATCATTTTGATATTGCACAGGGTAATAATCAATCCCATAGCCAATTTTCATAACTTTTTTGTCTTTTACAGCTTTTTCTTCTGCTTCAGTAAGCAATGGCATGAGATTGAGATTTTCTGGAAAATATTTATAGTAAAGCGATGTTGCAAAAGCCTTATTGCTTTTTGAAAGTTCTACTAAAGCATTATCTAATTCATTCATAAGCGTTGCATTTTTACGCAAAGTAAAATAATAAACAGGCGCAACATCGAAACGTAATAATGGCTGAAGATCACCATTATCATATAAATCAGTAGATACTAATAATTCATTACTAGCTAAAATATTGTTCAGGTTTGATCGTGTAAAGCGATGATCAAGAAAAATATTCAATTCATTTTCATTGATAAAGCTTTCAACAGTTGAAGAGCTATATAAGTGTGTATTTGAATATATTTTCGAAGCCTTTGAAAGATCATTTTTTATTGCACGAGAAATATTTTTTTTGCCATAAATATAAAGATTTACAAAACCAAAACTTGAAGTAGGGTATATATAGTTTTGGCTATAGTCTTTTGCAGGGTTTTTATAAAAAATAGGGCCAAAAAATTCAATTTCTCCACTATTTAATGCAGCTATACCATCTGACCATGAAGGAAATTTAACAAATTCTACTTTCCAATCAGCATATTTTTCTAATTTTTTAAAATATTCATATCCAAGGCCTTCTCCATCTTCATTAATAGTTAAAAGATTATTAACATAACCAACTTTAATGAGTTTTTCTGCAAAAGCTTGATTTGAAAGAAGAATTGAAAATAAAAACAAGAAAAGTGAAATTATTTTATATTTTTTCATAATTGTATGTTACCTGTAT
>CAYJIN010000044.1:0-18043 GCA_964370245.1 uncultured Desulfovibrionaceae bacterium | reverse complement strand
TTTTATTTTTCATTGTTTTATCCAGATTATAAAATTACAAGTTCTTGTTGCAAGAATATTATTTCTGCTACGGGGGGGGATCTCAATCTTTTATAAAAATAAGTATAAAATATTAACAGCTTTGTAAAGAAGAAAAATATGGATTTTCAAGGGATTGTTCTCTATGTAAAGTAGAATTTTCGTTATATTACAGTAGATTATATCTTGTGAATGTCTTGTCGAAATATTTTTCTGTTTTGCACATTTTATTGACATTTTTCTTTTGGTATTCATAAAATTTAGGCAGATATTTGCCCGTTTATGCGAATATAAAAGAATTTAATTGAATTTTCATAAAGGTAAAACCTGTGGTATCTTGTGAACGGAAAGGGGTGTTGGGTTGAAGAAAGGTTTTATAACGGAGTGAAAGAAATAGTATGAAATAATAAGTGTAAAGAAAACCGACAAAATGTTGGAATGTTTTACATAAATTTTCAAATTAAAAAATATTATTTGTAAAAACAGCAACTTAGTTGTTGGAATATTTTTTGCATGTGCATATCCTGATTGAATTAAGGAGTATAAAATGAAAAAATCAATTATATCTTTTCTCGCTGGTGCTGTATTGTTTGTAGGTGCAAATACTGTTGAAGCTGCAATGATTTCTACCTGGGATATAAGTAATATTTCATATGAATTTACGAGCACAAGCTCATCGGCTGAAAATGGAACAGACGGCATTTACAGTGTGAATAATGGCTCATCTATCTCTTGGGGGCCTAAAGATTTGACTTTTATGGGGAACACTGTAATTGATAACTCTGCTGAGCGTAGCCATCTTACACTAGGCACAACAGGAGCACAAAGCATAGACACAGGCGAAAGTTTGGATCTTTTTAGCTTGGATTTTACAAATAGTTTTCAACAATCTTTTTTAAATGCCTCATCATATCTTACAGGTGGTCTCATTTCCTTAGGGTTTACTTTGATTGATCCTAACTCACAAATTGAAATCCCTGTTGAATTTTCATTAGGCTTTAGTTTTGATGAAACACTTGGCTTTTTAGGATTTAATGATAATATTTCTGATACGTTAACTGTAACAGAACTAAATAATGAATTTATTTATGGCGATTATATAATTTCTTTAAATAACGTATTTGGTTCTCTTAATCAGGGCTATGAGTGGAATGTTGCTGAAAATGCATTTGGTAGTCAATCTTTTAGTGTAAGCATAGCACATAATGTTGTGCCTAACCCAGAACCTGCAACTATGTTGCTTACAGGGCTTGGCTTAGCTAGCTTAGGCGCTCTTAAACGCCGCAGAAAAAATGCATAATTGTTGTTGAAAATTAACTAGTTTGTTAAATATCACTTGCCGAAAAGCAGGTGATATTTTTTTGTGTTTGAAAGAAATACTATGGAAATTACAAGTGTAAGGATTTCCGACAAAATTGTCGGATTTCTTTATAGTTTGTGTCTCTAAAAAAAACAAATTTGTAATATTTTCTGTAGGTTAAGTTTTGGCATATATCTTGCTTAATAAAATGTATAATTTAGTTAGAAAAATAACTGGAAATTTTTTGGAGGAGTTTATGAAAAAAGCAATCGGAACATTAGCATGCTTAGCAACTTTACTTGGCGGCGCAGCTTTTGCTGAAGCAAGTACAATTGATACTTGGACCTACAATTTAGGTTCTGTAACATTTGATACCACAGACGGTCTTGGTACTGTTAGTAACGGTGGAAATACTTTAACTTGGGAAGGAACAAGATATTATCAAGCTTTCACCCTTACAACTCCTGATGCACCTACAGGAACTTTTCAAACTGGTGAATATTTTGAGAAACAAAATATTCTTGAAAATTCTGTATATGGAAAACAAGCAGATTCAAACTTTCTTGAAAAAGAAAGATTTGTAGCAAACATAACTTTCAATTATTCTATTACAAATGGTCTTGATTCTGCATTAGCTTGGAATAATGTTTCTTATACAGTTCCAGTATATATTTATTATGATTCATATCGTGATACTGAATACCTCTACTATAAGGGTGATTATGCAACAACAACAGGCCTTGCACCTAAAACTTCAACTGATGGTAACCTAGTATATTCACCATCAGCAGGTGTAAGCTTCTATACTAACAATATAGGTCCAGAAGAAAAAGACTTTGATGGCGATGGCGTAAACGATGGTTCAGGTTGGGGAATTACTAATGCTCTTGCACATACAAACATTTTCAACTTGACTGGAACATTTACAGTTACAAACACAACTGATGTTCCAGCTCCAACTCCAGAACCAGCAACTATGCTTCTTACAGGTTTAGGTTTAGCTGGCATAGGCGCTCTTAAACGTCGCAAAAAAAATGCATAATTGCTATTCGCTAATTATATAAAATAATAATAGCAATTAGCTGTCCCACTCTCTGAGAGGGTAAATAAGCAAATATTATGGACTGATTTCTACATTGTGAGAAGTCAGTCCTTTTATTTAAATCAGCTATACCTACATATATTATTCAATTGAAATTCTATTTTCTAAGTAGTAAGTAAGCTATTTTACAAGGCTTGCATACCATGCAGCTGTACGCTCTAATCCTTGTTTCACATTGAATTTTGGTGCATAGCCTAACAAGGTTTGTGCAAGGCTTATATCAGCAAGTGAATGACGAATATCACCTTTTCTAAACTCTCTGTAAACAGGTTTAGTTTGAGTTATTTGAGGTTTATACTTTAACGCTTCTTGGCGAATAATTTCATAAAGTTCATTGAGAGTTATACTTTCTCCAAATGCTACATTATAAACTTTATTCAAGCCATTTTCCGCAGATAGGGCAGCTAAAATATTCATTTGTACAACATTGTCAATATAGCAAAAATCACGAGATGTTTCACCGTCTCCATTAATATATACGGGCTTGTCTTCAAGAAGAGCCGTATACCACAGTGGAATAACAGCTGCGTATGCGCCATTTGGATCTTGCCTTTTGCCAAAAACATTAAAGTAGCGTAAGCCAATGCTATTTAATCCATAAGTGGTTGAGAAAACATCTGCATAAAGTTCGTTTATGTATTTTGTGACAGCATAGGGAGAAAGAGGCGAACCAATGCAAGCTTCTTGTTTGGGAAGAGTAGTATCAGTGCCGTATGTGGATGAAGAAGTTGCATAAACAAAATTTTTAACTTTGGCATCACGTGCAGCAACAAGCATATTTAAAAAGCCATTATTATTACATTCATTAACGATAATAGGATTTTCAATCGAAAAAGGTACTGAACCCAAGGCCGCTTGATGTAAAACATAGTCAACATTTTCACATACTTGATGGCATGTTTGCAAATCACGTATGTCACCTTCAACAAAAATGAAATTTTTCCACTTTTCTTCACCGACAGCTTCGCGAACAAATTCTAAATTCTTTTTATGGCCACGAATAAAATTATCAAGACCTATAACAGTTTGATTTTCTATAAGTAATTTTTCTAATAAATTTGAGCCAATAAAGCCAGCTACACCTGTTATAAGCCAAGTTGAAGGAAATCTATTTATTTTTTCAAGATTTTCATTGTATGTGCTCATACTTTTCCGATAATGATAGAGTTTTTAGAAGATTATAAGCGCCACAAACTAAAGCCAGCATCGCGCATAATTTTCTTGTCTAAAGCGCTTTTAATGTCAAGAATATTAACGTGTTTTTCGCCAAACATCTCTTGGATTTGTTGCGGTGTAATTTCTTTAAATGCTTTGTGGGAAACTGCAAAAATAATAGCATCAAGATCAGTGAGGTCTTCTAGTTTATTAAGGCTAAAGCCATATTCTTCTTCTACTTCACTAGAATCTGCTACAGGATCATATACTAAAGGATTTACACCAAATTCTTTTAATTCTTCTATGATGTCGATAATTCGTGTATTTCGTGTATCAGGAACGTTCTCTTTAAAAGTAAAACCTAAAATTCCAACTCGAGAATTTTTTACACTGCAACCTTCTTCTATCAGTTTTTTTACACAAGTTGATGCAATATATTTTCCCATGTTGCTATTTATACGACGCCCAGATAAAACAACTTCAGGATGATATCCTAGCTCTTGAGCTTTGTATGTAAGATAGTAAGGATCTACACCAATGCAGTGCCCACCAACAAGACCTGGGCGAAAAGGGAGGAAATTCCATTTTGTGCCTGATGCTTCCAAAACTTCAAGAGTATCTATATTCATTTTATTAAAAATTATTGCAAGTTCATTCATAAGTGCAATATTGATATCACGTTGAGTATTTTCAATTACTTTACAAGCTTCCGCTACTTTTATACTTGAAGCTTTATGAATGCCAGCAGTAACCACAGCTCCATAAAGTTTGACTAAAATATCAGCAGTAGGTTCATCTGAACCTGCTACAACCTTGCAAATTGTTTCAAAACGATTAACTTTATCACCCGGATTAATGCGCTCAGGTGAATAGCCAACAGTAAAATCTTTTGCAAAAGTAAAGCCTGATTCTTTTTCTAATACTGGCACACATTCATCTTCTGTAACACCAGGGTAAACAGTTGATTCATAGCATACAATACAATTTTTAGGCATATTTTGCCCAACAGTTTTACTTGCACTCAAGACAGGGTATAAATCAGGGGTGCAATGTTTATCAATGGGGGTTGGAACAGCAACAATAATAATTTGTGCTTGGTTTAATTGCTTTGGATCATCAGTAAAAATTGCAGTTGTTGCTTGAAGCTCTGCATCTTCAACTTCCAAGGTTGTATCGTGGCCTTCTTTAAGCATCTTAACACGATCGCTATTTATATCAAATCCAATAATATTATATTTTTTAGCTAATGAAATAGCTAGAGGAAGCCCTACATAACCAAGCCCGACAACAGCAACTTTTGCTTCTCTATTTTCAAGTGTTGTAAAATTTAACATATAAGTTTCCTCTGTTAGGTAGATTAAAAGTTATTATTCAGATTTTCCTATTTGAGATTAGCATACGAAATATTATAATGGCGCAGAAGCTCCGTTAGAGACGTTGACCAAATCCCTGAACCAAAGGTTGTTATAACAACTTCATCAGTATTTCGAGGATTAAATGTTATGCTTTGCACATTTGAGAAAGGAAATTCTTTACACCATTTCCATTTTCTTCCACCATCAGTGCTAAAAAATAGGCCATGTCGTGAGCCACCAGCAAAGATAATATTTGTTTTTTCTGGGTGAACAATAATTGACATCCAGTGTTCATACGTTCTTTGAAAGCCTCTAAGCCTTGCTACGTCATTATCTTTTAAAATATGCCACCATTTTTTTCCACCATCTTTGGTGTAATAGATTCCGCCTGAATTAGTAATTCCTTGAGGAGTTGCAGAGGCAACATATATACCGTTCGGATCAGTTGGGTGAAAAGCTATTGCATTTGCCCAGTGCCCAAGAGTTGATTCTTTACTGATATGTTCCCATGTTTTTCCTTTATCAGTAGAGCGCCAAACGCCTCCTTCTTCTTTTAGGAAGTAGTTAGGATCAGGCGCACGTAAGCCAGTAATAAGTGCATATAAATCGCCCGTAGTTGGATGGAACTTTAATTTATAGATGTGCCTGTTATATCCACCTGGTTGCCCTTCTGTTAAAGCCCAAGTTTTACCTTCATCATAAGAAACGTAAACACCTGAATAATCATATTCTTCATGTTCACCAAAAATTGAAGCAAAAAGGGTTCTATTTTCAGCGGGTGATGTTGGGTCAATGACAATACTTGTTGTTACTTGATCAGGAAGAGCATCTTTTGCTTTTCTGTTATAGGGAACTTTCCAAGTTTTTCCATAATCAGTAGAAACAACAACACCGCCTTTGTGACTCTCCATTCCAGGGCTAATAAGCGAAATAGAAAGATAGTGTGGAATATCATGCAAGCTACTATTGGCAGCATATATTTTTCCAGGAATGTCAGGATCAAAGGCAAGATCGTAATAGGTGTTTGTCCAAGGAGAACCTTCTGCAGCCCAAGCCCATGTTTCTCCTTTATCAACGGAGCGAGCAAAGGCAATATCTGTATAGGCAATATATTCGCGGTTTTCATCGTGTGGGTCGTAATGATAGCCCCATACTGAGGTTACTTCAAGCCCAACACTTTTATTGCGTACAACGCTGTCCCCTTCAATTGGAGGTAATATTTCTGAAAAGAATATTTCCCAAGTGTCGCCGCCATCTCTTGTAATAAAAAGTTCGCCTTGCGTTGAGAGCATAAGTAAATTAGGATTAAATTTAGAAACATCAAGCCCAATTATATAATAGGACCAAAAAAGGTTATCCTGCATCCATGATTGCTCTACATTAACGTCTAGCCAAAATGTTTCTTGCTCTGAATGCATAATGAAAGTTTTATCCCAAGTTTCTCCGCCGTCTAAAGTTCGTACAAGGTTTGGTCTTTCAGCATTACGACCATGATTATGTTCAGCTGCATATACAACTTTAGATTGACCTTGAGGAATAAGAATTTTTAATATGCTTCTATAATCTTCTGTTTTTAGGTTCCATGTTTTCCCTAAATCGTCAGAAGATAAAATACCTTGCTCATTAATTGCTATATAAAGGACAGTTTTTCCTGTTTCGTCTTTCGTTCCATCAAAAGCAGTAATTTTACCAGGTAAAGGAGTTTTTTCCCAAGTTTTACCATTATCATTGCTCATAACAAGCGTATCATGATTTTCTAAGTAGAAAATAGTATCTTCTATGCGTTTAAAGAAATAGTTTGGCTTATCTGAAATTTTCTCCCATGTATGACCGCTGCCATCCCAAATTCCGAAATCTGTGCTTACTAAAAAACGCGAACCATCATTATTTATAGGAAAAAATGCCTGTATGTAGATATCACGCCTGTCTTTATCATCTACGCGTTTCTCTTTTAACCACGGTCCATCAGGTTCATTTTTCCAAGTTTTGCCTTCATCTTCGCTTATTGTAAGTACCTGTCGATTATTGCTAACCCAAAGAATTTTATTTTTTGATAAAAATTGAGGGGGCTTAGCAAAGTGAGCTTCTCTTGGAGCTATTGTCCAGTTGAGCATTTCCCAGCTTTTTCCTGCATTTTCAGTTCTATACACGCCACCCATATCGCAAACAACAAAGTATAAATTTTCATTATACGGAGAAAATACAGGAGTAAAGAATCCACCACCACCGCCAATTCCTCTACCCACAAACAAAGGTTTATCTTCACTTGCGTAAGCAGATGAAAAACCAATAAGTTGTGAGCAAATTCCAAATAGTATAAAATAAATTGAGAAGAGTATGAAAGATAAAGATTTCTTTAGTGGCATAGAATTATTCACTTAAGCTTCTCCTTATAAAGTAATTTTGTGTTTTTTTAACAAATCGTAAAAAGTAGGACGACTGATTCCTAAAAGCTGTGAGGCTTGCATGATGTTTCCAGAATGTTGTTGCAAAGCATTTAGAATCATTTTTCTTTCTATTGTATTACGCGCGTCCTGTAATGAGGTATAGTTGAGGAATTGATCTTCTTCATTCTGATTTTCAGCGTTTGATTCTGCACTAAAATCAAGCGCATCAGCTTGAATTTCAGCACCATCTGAGAAAATAACAAGTTGCCTGATTTTATTTTCCAGCTGGCGAATATTACCAGGCCATGAATAGCTGAGCATAGCTTTTTCAGCCATAGGGTGAAAACCTCTTATTGTGCCCGAGTTGTCATATTTTTTTATGAAATGATGTGCTAAGAAAAGAACATCTTTTCCTCTTTCACGCAAAGGCGGTAAAGGTATTTTAACGACACCTAAGCGATAGTATAAGTCTTCACGAAACTCCCCGCGAGCAACCATATCAAGAAGATTTCGATTTGTTGCTGCAATAATACGCACGTTGACTTCTATATCTTGCCTGCCACCAACTCTTTGAAAAGTCATCTCTTGAAGAAAGCGTAATAGCTTTACTTGTAAAGAAAGAGGCAGTTCGCCTATTTCATCTAAAAATAAAGTTCCATTATGTGCAAATTCTACTTTTCCTTGCACACGTTGAGATGCACCAGTAAATGCACCTTTTTCATGTCCAAAGAATTCAGCTTCCAATAAGTTTTCGGGTATTGCACCGCAATTTATAGTAACAAGAGAGCCACTGTTACGTGAACTTATTTGATGAACTGCTTTTGCTATAAGTTCTTTGCCTGTGCCAGATTCTCCTTCGATAAGAACAGGTGCATCAGAAACAGCAATTTTCTCTAAATTTTTAATCATTTCAATCATTTTTGAATCTTGCGTAATAATACCGAAAGTATTACTTGGCTGTGTTTCAATGGTGACTGAAGATTTGCTTTTTAATTCATAGAGGAAGAAAGCACGGCGAACAATAACTTTTAGTTCTTCAAGATCAATTGGCTTTCTACAAAAATCGTAAGCTCCGCCTTTTATAGCATTTTGAGCATTATTTTCATCGTGATGTCCTGTTATTACAATAACTTTACATAGAGGATTTTTTGTAAGTAGTTCATGAAGACAGCGAAAACCTTCTGTATTACCTTCAGCATCAGGCGGAAGCCCTAAGTCGAGAGTAACTACTTGTGGATTATGTTTTTGCTGTAATTTTAAGGCTTCATCAACATTTTTTGCTCGAAGTACTTCATATTCTTCAGTTGAAAAACCCCAAAATAGTTGTTTTAATATGTCTTCATTATCATCAATAATTAACAAAGTTTTTTTCACAGGTAATATCCTCAAATGTACGCTAAATTGTTGAGAAGTTTTTACTTATTGTTTCTAAATATTTTTTTACAACTATCTGTATACTAAGAATGAACTAAGTAGATGATTATTTTTTTGAGATATTTTCAAAACGTACGGTAAAAGTACAACCTTCTCCTGGTCTATCTTCAACAGAAATTCTCGCTCCGTGGGCTTCCACTATTTTGCGTGAATGGTAAAGCCCAATCCCCATTCCGCGTTCTTTAGTTGTGTTAAATGGTTTGAAAACACCAGCTTCAATAACTTGTGGTGGAAGACCACCAGCATTATCAATAACTTGGAAGAATGGAATATTATCTTCTTCGCCAATTATAACTGTGATAGGTTTATTATCTCCGGCTTCAAGAGCGTTGAGATAGAGATTGAAAAATACTTTTCCAATTTGTTCACTATCAATTACAATAGAGGGGTTTTCACCTTTTATTTTGATGGGAGCATGAGGAATTTGAGTAGCAATTTTTTTTGCAAGATCTTGCAAATATGTTTCTTCAAGGTGTAAGCTTTCACTTTCTGGAAAATGCGCTAATTGGCTTATAAGCTTTTTCATATTCCCGACAGTGCTTGAAAGTGTTTCGAGCATATCAGCCTGAAACTCAGGTTTTTTAATAAAGTTTCTGGCATTATTTGTAAGCAAGGAAAGAGCATATACCTGATTTTTCAAATCATGCAAAACAAAAGTTCCTAATTTATCAATGGCTTTAATTTCTCTTGATAAAGCCATAAGTTCGCTTATGCGGAAGCTTTTTGCAGAAAGCCCAATTTGGCGACCCATAGCTTCCATAAGCTCAAAGTCTTCATTGTCATACTTTTCTTTTTCGTTGATAGGCGGGCCTAAAAGTAAAAGGCCTTCAGGTGTATCCGCTGCATGAATAGGTAAAATTATATCTACTTGCATGCGTGCTAATGAAACACTGGTGTGTGATGTAAATGATATACATTCATCATCATTCACAAAAAGAGGGCAAGGATTTTGATTTATAATCTGTAAAAAATCTTCATCCATAAATATAGCTTTTGATTCTTTATCAATTTCGTAATAAAAGCTTTGTCCCATAGAATTAGGATATTCTGTATCAACAGAGATATAAATTGCGCCGATACGACCAAATGTTTCACAAAAACTCATTAAAGATGAATTAATGAAGGAATTATAATCGGTTGCATGTGCAAGCTCTTTACTAAATTGCATCCACTGTGCACGATAATCATATTTTTCATTGTAGAAATTTCTTTGTATCCATATAACTAATGCACGCCTAAGTTTTTGTGAGAAAACTGTTGTAATGGCAATACATAAAATTATAACAGCAGCAATAATGAAGACTTTTTGACTAAAGTTTTCACCAAATAATCTTGTTCCTTCTCTTGCAATCCCCATTCCAATAAAATATAAGCCTGCAAAAATTGCTAAGAATGAGCGAAAAACAACTCTGCGTGAAATAAAAACTTCGTTACTATTTCTTTTCCATTCAGCATATAATACTAAAATTAATCCAATACATACAGCAAAGTTTCGTAAAGGAATATTTCTTATATCAACTGTTTTATAGAGAAGCCCTTGCATTGCAAAAAACATTAACCCAGTAAAGCCAAGAGCAAAACCAACAATTGCAAGCTTTATTTTCCATTGATCGCTATGCTTTGTGCTGCGCAGTGTGCTTTCTAAATTTCCTAATGATACAACATACATTATTGTAATATAAAGATAAAGGTAGAAACTAGTTTCTTCAAGGAATATAACTGGTTCTATCGCAAAATCCGTTTGGTAATAAAAGGCGGATGTAGGAAGCAATAAAGCAAGCAAAAAGGCCACAAAGGAAAAAGCAAAAAGATATAAGTCAGATCTTTTAAAGTCTTTTATTGAGGCAATGCGTGCAAAACTAACAGAGAAAAGAAGGCAAGCTGGACAGAGAAGTATTTGTGTATAAAGGCGAAGAGAAATAAAAATATGTGCATATTGAGGAAAAGAGTAGAGCATTTGATCGACAAAAATATAAAACATCAAGAGAATAATTGCAGGCATAAGGAATTTTCTTCCTTGTCCTTGATGGCGATACCAAACTGTTCCAAGTAAACAAAGTAATAAAAAAATACTGCTAAAACTAGATAATGCAAATATCATAAATAAACCTTATAATTATGAAGGAAGGTGACTCTTAAGAAGAGGATAGGCGTTTTGGAAAAAGTCTTGCATAACTTGCAGCTCTTCTTCCTTGGTGTCCATAGTAAGCCCTATACGCACAAAAGCTGCATCTTTGCGTTGATCTTTTACTACACCTATAAATTCAGCAATTTTCATATCTAAGTCAGTAGTGATAATTTCACCGCGGACTTGATACCAATAGTAAAATGTCATATCTTGTCCGCCTTTTGTAAGTACAGCGCGAACAATATTGATATCTGAATCCATTGCATTCATATTGACATTTTCAATACTTTTAAATTCCCATCCGCCACCAGGAAGGCAGTTTTTAGGCGAGTGGATTGGGCCTGAAGAAGCAGAGCCATCATGATAGCCAACATATAAGCTAATAGGAATGCCTTCTGAGTTAGTATACGTACGCATAAGATAGTCAGTAGGGCGTAAAACATCAAGAGTTGGTGTGTTGAAAACAGTATCTCTTAACCCATACCATGCACCGATTTGGCTTGGAATTGTAACAAGTTCTGGAATTTTTGGCACTATTAAGTTTCTTGGTGTATGCACCAAATAAAGCCCTGAGGACAGTAGGAAGAATACAAGTAAAAATAAAATTTTATTACGCATTGCTATCTCCTTTTGTAAATGAAATCTTCGATAATATAAAACCGGTAAATGCGGTAAGTATAAGCGCAACAACAAATACTACTAAACCTGCGAAATCGTGAAAAAATCCTTCAGCAACTGAAGCACCATAATGACGAGCCAAAACACCAGTTATAAATACTCTTGTAATATTTGTCAATACGGCAATTGGCACAGTCGCTATTATAAGTATAGTTCTTCTCCAAGTTCCTTCTAAAAGCATAAAAGCATATGCAGTGCCCAAAGCAATAAGACTTACTAAGGAGCGCATACCGCTACAAGCCTCTACAACTTCTAATGACACGTTAGGCAAAATAATAATATTTCCTTCTCGTAATACAGGAAGCCCAACTGCTTGCATGCCTTCAGTTGCAAGAATGCTTACAAGGTAACGCAAAGGTAGTGCTATTGCGTCATATACAGTTACAGGAATAGGAATCATAAACACCAAAAAGGCGATAGGTAAAAGTAAGTAGTAAAAAATCTTAGGTCCTAAAAAGGAAAGTGTGAGGCCTGCCAATAGAATAACAAGTGAAAAACGGCTTGTGAAAAGCTCATGAACCGTTACGCCAAAAGCAAGAGTCATTATACCAAAAGCAATAAGTAAAAGCCCTAAAAAGGAAGATTCTATTTTTAATTCTTTTATTTGAGGCCAAGCTTTGTAAGCGAACCATGCAGAAACAAAAGGAATAAGAAAACCGTGTGAGGAGTTTGGATCTGCATCCCAATCAGAAACCATGCGCGGAACTATAGGATAGTATATGCCTATAAATAAGAGGAGAATTATTCCCCAAACCCAAAAATATTTTTTTATGCTGTCTGTAATTGTCATATAAGAAGATTCCTATAAGTTGATGTTATATTGTTAGGATGGAAGTCCAATATTTTTAAATACTGAATAATATGCTTCTGTAACTTTATTTATTGATTTATGGTTGTTTACAAAAGTAAAACCATTTTTTGCATAATTTTCACGAAACTCAACATCTGTGAGCATTTTTTCCATGGCTTCAGCTAATGCAGGCGAGTCTTTTATAGGAACAAGGTGAAGATTTTCACCTGAGGCATTTAGAGAAGCTATGTCACCAGCACTAGTGCTTATTACAGGTAATTTACATGCCATTGCTTCAAGGATTACCATAGGAAGCCCTTCGTGTTGTGAAGACATTACAAAAACATCAAAACTACGCAATCTTTCTGTAATATCTAAAGCTTTTCCAGCAAGATGAACAAAATCTGTTATGTTTAACTCTTTTATGAGAGCCTCTAAATTTGTACGCTCAACACCATCGCCTACTATTATTAAGCGAGCTTGTGGATATTTTTCAACAAGCATAGCAAAGGCGCGTAACATATTCGGGTGATCTTTTTCCATGCAAAGCCTTGCTACAGTTCCAAAAACAAATAATGGTTCAGAAGCATTTGCGTTTTTCCATGGAAGTTCTGCAACTGTGTTTGTATCGTCTTTAGGGGAAAATAGCTCAATGTCGATGCCATTTTCAATAATTTCTATGCGCTTTGCATCTATTCCAATTGTATGGATAAAATAATCTGCTAAAGGCTGACTAATGCAAGTTATTGCACTTAGAAAAGGCGCTGTAAGACGAATAGTGCGCCTTAACTTCGGTTGTTGTTCTAAATCAAAAATAGAGTGCTCAGTATATACAACAGGAATTCCGGCAAGCTTTGCAGCAGGAACAATGTAGTTTAATAAATAAGCTGCATGTATTTGAACTACATCTACTTTATATTGACGCAACATTTTATATAAACGCCAAATAGCTTGTATGCGTCCACATGAATCTATATGTGCATTGAAAGTTGGGATATTGTAAGAGTTTGCAACTTTATCAAGATCACCACTTTCGCCATAGATTGCTCCCATCACACCTGAGTAATTTTCTTTCTCTTTTTCAAGGATAAAAAGAGCAAGTCTTTCTGCGCCACCCATGTTAAATGTTGTCAAAAGTTGTAATACAGTAGGTTTTTCTGTGAGTGCATTTTCTTGTGTGCGTTCTTTTTGCTCTTCAGCAGTCAATCGAGAACGTATAATTTTCGCTGGAACACCAGCAACAACAGAATAAGGAGGAATTGCTTCTGTAACTACAGAATTTGCTGCAATAACAGAACCTTCACCTATATCTGCCATAATTGTAACATTAACCCCAATCCAGCAGTTTTCACCAATAGTAACTTTTGTTGAAGAAGATTTCTGTAAACGAATTGGAATGTCTATGTCATCAAAGCTATGATCGTTTTTTCCGCTTGTAATGCAGACATGTGAAGATATTATGCAATCCTTCTTTATATGAGCCCAACCTATATTACAATAAGCCCCAATGCTGACATTGTTTTCAAGTTGTGCGCGTGGATCAGAAAAAGTGCTGAGAAAAGCAACGGAAGTTTTTTGTGAGCTATTTTTAAAAGAAAGTCGATAAAAAGCTGCGCGGAATAATTCGCCAAATTTTCCAGGAAAAAGACTACAGAATTGCGACATTCCTTGAAATGCTTTAGTGTTACCAATAAGTTTTGCATTTATTTTCCAGCAGAGAAAAGGAATAAAAGCAAAACAAAGAAAAATACATCTACCAACTTTTTTTATCATATTAACTACCTATTTTCCACAAGTTGAAACTTTATTATACAGGTTGATGAATTGTTGAGTACGCACTTGTGGTGTAAAATATTTTTCTATTCTTTCCTTACCCGCTTGCCCTAAGCTTAGGCGTGTTTCTTTTGATTTTACAAGTGTTAATAATGATTCAACAAAAGCAGAAAGATTTTCTGATGGAAAGAGTAAACCTGTTTTATTGTGAAGAACAACTTCTGGAATTCCTCCAGCGTCGCTTGCAACAATAGGAATTGCCATACACATTCCTTCTAAGGCAGAGTAAGGCATGCCTTCTGTAAGTGAAGGCATTACTTGAATGTCTAAAATATTATAATAATTTGCAACGTCTGTTATATGGCCAATAAAAGAACATTTACTTTCAATGTTTAAATCCTTAGCAATTTTTTTCAAGTTTTCTTTTTCTTGCCCATCGCCAACAATTAATGCATGCGCATTTGAATGTTGTTTTAGAATTTGCGCAAAAGCATTTAAAAAAAGCGCAAGGTTTTTTTCAGGACTTAATCTGCCGAGTGTTCCAATAATAAGAGCATCATTTGGAAGATTTAGGCTTTTCTTCATTTCTTCTTTATCTATTGTAACTTGAAGATTGTCAATTGAAATAGCATTCGGAATAACATGGCAACGCTTTTTCACCAAAGGAAGCAGGCGAGATTTTAAAGATTCTGATACAGCAACAACTTCTGTCGCTCCATGAATAAGAAGATGTTCTAAGGCATTATAGCAGTGAACTTTAAAGTTTTCACTCGTCCAGCCTTCAACAACACTAATCCAAGGTAATTTTGTTTTGCGATGTAATAACCAACAAAGCATATGACTTTTGTAGCCATGTGATTGAAGAATTTCAATATTATTGTT
Organism: uncultured Desulfovibrionaceae bacterium; assembly: GCA_964370245.1. Classification (GTDB taxonomy): domain Bacteria; phylum Desulfobacterota; class Desulfovibrionia; order Desulfovibrionales; family Desulfovibrionaceae; genus CAYJAZ01. The sequence continues at coordinate 3,041 of CAYJIN010000044.1, read as the reverse complement.
TTTGATAAGCTCAAGAGCCTGGTCTACTAAAGTTAAGTCAAAAGTTTTGTTTTGAAAAAGCTTTACCATTGGAGCACCAGTATTTTTTATAGTGCGTGCAAAATCTGTTTCAGTTTCATCATTGTTAACTATATAGTCAACAACTAAAGGGTTGCACCCATCTAAACCACCATGATTCAAAAATTGCTCTAAACCTTTTCCTGGGCCACCTAAGATGTCCGTAGCCAGGGCTATGAGAATATTACGCTTAATCATGATTTGAATCCAATTCAGAGTTTTTATTTTGTAAGCTTTCTTCAATCCAAGAGCTTGTTAATTCAGCTTTTTCACACCAAGATTCACCTCTAAGAGCTTGACTTCTCAACTCTTCAATAACAGGAGTATGTAAGGCTTCATCAATAGCTTGTATAAAAGGCAAACCTCTTTCAGCTATATGAATAACTTTTTCAAACCTGAAAACTTCATTCATTGGTGTAGTTACTATCGGTTTACCCGTTGCTATATATTCACGAAGCTTAAGGGGGTTTGCTGTTTGCGTATGCTCATTCACATGATAAGGTATAATGGCCACATTAAAAGCAGCTGCATATTGTGGCAGATTGTAATAGTCAACAGCAGGAAACCAGAAAAAATTTTTATATTTTTCAAGAGTTTCAAGAGAAATACGCTTTGTACCAACACAAACTATGTTCCACTCAGGCTCGTGCTTGAGTATCTCTTCTACAAGATTAACATCAAAATGTTTGTCAATTAGCCCATAAAATCCAATAATAGGGTGTGAAATATTTTTAAATTCTTCAGGGATTTCTTGTGGTATTTTTGCTTTTTCAAAATGCGGAATATCAACGCCATGTGTAAGAAGTTTTGTTTGTTCTTTACCGTTTGTGCGAGATTGACAAAGTGAATCTGATACAGCAAAAACTAAATCTGACTTTTTTAATAATTCGTCTTCTAGTTTTTGAACCAATTCAGGCTGATTCATTCCAGGCCAGTTGATAAAATCATCAACACAATAATAGGCGATTAATTTTTCATTAAGTTTACCAATATAATCAGAGGCAAGGGGCTGAGTTGTGAGTAGAATTGCGTCAGTGAAACCCCATTCGTCTGCAGCTTGGTTTACGCTTTTTACAACATTTTTTGCATTAAACTCGCGTATAATTCCATAATTGTTATAAGGAATCATAAAAGGGGAGATTATTCTTAAATTTTTGTGTTCTTGGTTAGTTGTGTCATTATTTGATTGAGGTTTTAACCATGAGGAGATTTTTCCAAAAGCTCGTTTGATGTCATAAATACTTAATTCTGGCGTACGCATGCCAATAGTATTTACCCATAACAATCTATTGTTTGGAAGAAAATGCTCCATAATGTGTTGACAACTAAAAGGGTGACGCCCCCAATCATCAGAGAAAACGATAAAATCTTTATTTTTTAGCATAAGCGTTTATTTTACAAGCTTTGAGATGAATTGAAAAAAAATTGAATATAGTCAAATAGTTAAAGTATTATTTTATTGATGTTTTTCTATATCATCTATAATAAGCGAAGTTTTAAAAAAAAGCAATTAAAACCATAGAAAAAATTTTTTTAAAAATTAGAATAAACTAGAATAAAATAAGTGATAAAAATGCTGTAATCTACTAATATCGATGATTTCCCAATTTTTACTTATGCTTTTTCTAGTTTTTTTGCCTTTTAAGAATTGCTAAATTTTTCTTTGAGAACTAGCAAAACTATGGGCATTCGTCTTTCCAGATTTAATATCTAGTAAATAAAACTTTAGTTGTGAGTAATAAGTAGATTGAAAAAATTCTAAAAGGTATAAATTTTGATTGACGGACTTCTTGAAAGGTTTTATTGTTCGCCTGAACAATTAAGCTTTTATTCTCTTTGTTTGGATAAAAGCTTTTTTAAATAAATTTATGAGGTTCTTTTTTATGTCAACAACGCTTACAACAGCAAATCCAGCACCTATCGGACTTGGTGCATTTGGAATGACAACAATTCTTCTTAACATTCACAATGCTGGATTTTTTGAATTAAACGTAATGATTATGGCAATGGGCATCTTCTATGGTGGCATAAGCCAAATTATTGCTGGTATTATGGAATGGACTCGTGGCAACACTTTTGGAAGCACAGCTTTCATCTCTTACGGTTCATTTTGGCTTACACTCGTTTTTATTTGGCTTGCACCAAATGCTGGTGTAACAGCGGCATCTCCAGTTGCAATGGGTTGGTATCTTCTTATGTGGGGTATCTTCACAGGATTTATGACTATTGGAACACTTAAAGGTAAATTGATTGGTAAACTTGTTTTCTCAACTTTGACTTTATTATTTGTTCTTTTAGCACTTGCTAACTTCCAAGAAAGCCATTTAATTCATACAATTGCTGGTTATGTTGGTATTGTTTGTGGTAGCCTTGCATTATATGAAGCTATGGGCTTAGTAATCAATGATAAATTTGGCAGAGAAGTTTTCCCTATGTAAGCTTTCTAAGCTCAATTATATCAAATAATAAAAAGGCTCTCGTTCACAACAAGTAAAGTGAATGAGAGCCTTTTGTTTTTTAATAATTATAGTTTTTCTATACTTTATATTTCAATGCCTTGCCATGACATTTAATGTCGGTATCACCCTTTGTATAGGCAAGGTTTCCATTAACGATTACGGCTTCAACACCTTTTGCATAGGCGCATGGTTCTTCAATGCTTGTCATACTTTTGAATTCATCAAAATTTACTATTGTAATATCAGCATGATAGCCAATTTCTAATAAGCCTCTTTGTGCTATGCCCATTTGTTTTGCTGGAATAGAAGTAACTTTTGCAACGCCTTCTTCAAGCGTGAGTAGTGGAGTGTCGCAGAATACAAAATTCTCAAAGAAAACGGGCACCCAGTCGTAAGTATTGCGAGAGAAAATTTTACCTGCTAATACGCCATCCATTGCTAGTGCAGCGCCATCTGAACCAACGCAGCTGAAATCTTCTTTGAGTGCAAGGCCAATATCTTCTAAAGAAAAAGCATTTGAAGTAA
>CAYJIN010000043.1:0-18171 GCA_964370245.1 uncultured Desulfovibrionaceae bacterium | reverse complement strand
TTCTATTCGTTTGAAGAGCGCTAAAATAGTTTCTTTTATTGATAAAGTCAAGATGTTTCTTTTTTCTCATTCATATCTTTTTAAAAAAATATATTAGATTTGAAATATAAATTAATCATTGGACTATTTTTGAAGAATAGACTACTTTTATTTAGAAGCACATTACATAAAATAACAAATGCCTAGTGATAAAATAAAGGATGTATGCAGTGATTTTTGCTATATATGGGATAGATTGTTCTGAAAAAAAAGAATTTATTGGAAAGTTAAAAAAAACTTTTCATACACACTCTTTTATTTCTAAAAATATAATTCATGAGGATAATAATTCAATCGATGCATTTTACTATCTTGATAGTTCAAACAGTTCAATAAAAGAATGTAATCATAAATCTCATGATGAAATTGTAAGTCAAAAACAATCTGAAATGAAAGAGCTTTCATTCATCTGTGAAAATAAAGAAAAAGAGCTTGTTGTATTAGACAATGATTTTAATCTGGGTATTGAATTTACTAAGTTTTATATACAATTATATCAAGCAAATAAGTCTAATCCTGAAGATGTTGCAAGGCATATGCTTGATGAAATCTCACCTTTGCTTTTAGAGCGCAAGGTAGCTCTTGTTGTTGACTGTGATCGAACTATTTCAATAAATGATGTAAGTGGTGATTTTTTAGAATATCTTGAAATTGCTGATGATCTTGTTAATAAAATTTTTGCAAAGACCCGCTATTCTATGTATCAATTCTATAAGGTATTTAGATTATATATGAATTTTTCTGAAGAAAAACTAAGTGAAATAACTGAGAAAACTTATGAAAAAGTTCTTCTAAAACCTGAATTATTAAAAATATTAGAAAGTAATCAAGATCTACTTTGCATTGGAATTAGCGCAGGGGTTTTTCGAGCATGGGAAAACATCAAAAATAATAAGTTAAACTTACATGCTTTGTTTGGAAATTCTTATGAAAAAGGTTATCTAGTTACACCACGCGTGAAAGAGGCGTTAGTAAAACTATTGCAAGAAAAAGGCTTATATGTTGTTGCAATTGGTGATTCAATTATTGATTTACCGATGCTAGAGAGAGCAGATAATGGTTATCTCGTTGCTTATTCAAACATAGGCAAAGGTGTAGAAAGATACCTGAATACTCATCCAAATACAAGAATCAAACAGCTTGATTTCAGCAATTTTTACTATGAAAATATAGCAATAGAAAATTTCAAAATTTAGCTTTCTATCTGCTTTATTTGAATTTTTTTTTAGAATTCATTTTCTCTTCTAAAATAGATATGATTTGTTCATATTTTTCAATGCTCATTACAGCAAGATCGCCATAGCCATTTCTTGTAAGAAAAATAACCTCATCATTTGCATGACAGTAATCAGAAATTTCTGAGTAACTATTTCGTAGATCTGAGCTTGGTCGAATTATTGGCATATTTTTCCTCCGTGTTTGTATATATCAATATTATATCAAAATTTTGATATGTACGTCAACAAAAAAATACTACTCTAAAGTAGTCTATAAGAATGATATAAAATATGCTTAACACACCTGAAGCCTTTTATAATAAAAAAATTATAGAAGGCTTCAAGCTTTAGCTTTGGGGGTGCTAAATATAATATAATTATTAAAATCAAATAGTAAATAGATTTCTATTATTGTTTATATAAACTTATTTATTATAACTGAAACTTCATAAAATCTAACTAAAATAGATTAGATGATAATTTGAAAAAATGAAATAAATAGAAACAATTATTATGAGAGAGCTATAGAACTAAAACTCTCTACTTACCCATAAAACTTTGCCAATTACACGGAATTGATCATCATTATATTCATTTTTTTCAAGTTCAATATCTTTATAGTCTTTATTGTGCGATTTAAGAACAATTGTTTTAGGTAAAAAATCAATTTGTTTTAGATAGATAACATCTTCAAAGCCTACAGCATAAATTTTGCCAGTTTCAAGAGTTTTCTTTGATTCGTCAATAAGAACCATATCTTTATCATAGATTGTTGGAGCCATTGAATCGCCTGAAACTCTAAATAAAACCATATTATTAGGGTTACCTTTTTGTTGAATGAATGCGCGTGGAAAGGGTACTCTATCAACAATATTATCTTCAGTTTCAAGGCTTCCATAACCAGCGCATAAAACGGCATTTACCACTGGAATATGAATAGTTGAATCGTCATTTTCTTCTTTAGACTCTTCTTTTACAGCAGCCTTTGCGCCTGTAATGATGTAATTTACATCAAAAGAAAGTGATGAAAGCTTTTCTAAGAAGGAAGCAGGTGGAGAAACAGAATCTTTCTCATAAGAAAGAAGTGAAGTTTTATGAATGCCTAATGATTTCGCTAACTCTTCTTGTGTGAGCTTATGTTTTTTTCTTTCTTCTTTTAACCTTTGTCCAAAACTCATGAGATTCTCCTTAAAAAATACTTGACAAAAAGTTGAAGATGTTCTACTTTTTAATTGTTGATTTTGAACAAAAAAGATAAAGTTTGTAAATCTTCATAGTTTGTAAAGAAAAAGTAGCCTATTCGCTGATTTTAGTCAACACATTTTTTAGAAGGAGAAAATTATGACTATAGCAAAACTTATAAAAAACTGCCCACAAGGTTTTTCAATTTTTCGCTTAAATGGTCAATGGCATACAGAAGTTAGGAGCATGTATGGCGTGCATAAAAGTATTACAAAACATTTTCCTAAAGAAAAGAACTTTCTAGAATTATTAGAGAATTTAGAGGAGTATGCATATGCATCTTAGTAAAGAAAATAAAAATTGCATCATGCTATGTAGTGGATTCATATTTTTTTCTAGCTTTTTATTACTTACTTTATCTACGTCATACTGGATGTTTGGAAGATAGAATTTAGAAAAATTGACAATCTTTTTTGTTGGGAATATTGTGAAAATCATCAAAAAGAAGTATATCTTCAACTTTATTGATGTTCCAAAGATGGATTGCTTTGTAAAGATAAAAATATAAAATCACCACAATAGTTAGTTTATAATTACTGTGGAATCTTCTATAGAAGTATACATTAATTTTATGAAATTTTGATAGAAAACACTGTGTAAATTTCGCTACATATTATTTACATTTTGATAGCATAAATATAGAAAGCATTTTAACAAGATTTCGCATGCTATTGATTTCACGCTCTGTCCATGTTCTTGCAAGTTTACAATCATCAAGTCCAAATACAAGATTAGGGTAGTGTTCGCCTCTTGCTTGTACAAAAAGGAAAGATTTAATTTCTTGGTCCTTTACTAAACCGTAAAGTTCTTTACATTCATCCATCGTAATATTATTGCTGTAGACAACATCTTTATAGTGTAGTGCACTGAAAAAATCACCTAAATTTTCTCGTCTAAAGTTTTGTAGTTTTCCTATTTGTGTAGAAATATCTTTTTGACACCATTCATAAGTTACGCCAAAAGACATTCCTTGATCTAGCGTTTCTAATAAATAAGCTCTATCAACATTAAGATGTAAACCAATTTCCTGTAGAGCAAGATTAAGAGCGTTTTCTAGGCTTTTTTCCCTATAGAGAATATCATAAATTTTTAGTTCAAAATCTGCATCTAGGAATGAATTTCTTTGCCTATCTGCATTTTCTAAAACTGTAAGTTTGTGCTTGGAAGAGTGTAATAGTTCGTTGGTATAGAAAGTATAGCAATTTTTACCTTTATTTTTTGAACTATACAGAGCTTTATCTGCAGCATTAAATAAATCATCATAAGTTTTAGCATCCTGTTGATAGGTAGCAATGCCGATACTGCCTGAGATGTTATAGACTTTACCTTCATGCTTATACGATTTTCGTAAAATATCACCAATGATGTTTGCTTTTTCTTCAAGCAGGTTGATGTCTGAACTGTTTTTTAGAAATAGAATGAACTCGTCACCACCAATTCTTCCTATAATGTCATTTCCTCTAAAATGTTTTAATAGTTCTCTTCCTATATCACGAAGCACGGTGTCTCCGAAATGGTGCCCTAGGTTGTCATTAATTGCTTTGAAGTTATCGATATCAAAGACAAAAAGGGTATGATTATTTTCGGGGTTCATTGCAAGAGCACTGCGCATTAATGCTTCAGATGTAGCCTTATTGTAACAGCTTGTTAGCTGATCAATTTGAGAGAGTGTTTCAAGGGTTTTCTTTTCATGAATGTTATATGTTTTGCCAATTGAAAAGCGAGGTTCACCATTTTTATTAAAAACAGTTTTATAAACAATATTATAATATTTTATGCTACCATCAAGTGAGATAAATCTTACTTCAGTTGGTCTATTTTCCCCGCGCTTTAAAGCATTATTGAATTCTAAAAATGTTTCTAAGTCATCTTCATAAACAAGATTTGAATTTATTATACTTGAAGGGAATGGAATTTTTTCAGCTGAAAGACCAAGTATTTCACGGCCCTTTCCGAAAAATTGAATTTCAGCTGTTTTGTTGTTATATACCCAAAACCATTCTGCAGCAAGTTCTGAAATAATACTAAATAATTGTCTGTCAGAAAGTTCATCAAAGAAATAATCTTCGAGTTTTTGTGTTCTATCATCACCTGCAAGTTGCGGACGTAAATCTCTTGTGAATCCAGCAATAAGCGAATCGCCCTCTTCGCCTTTAAGATCAAGCAAAGCTAAAATAACTTCTGATGGAATTTCTTCTCCATTTGGTTTGCAATGAAGCCAATTAAATTTAACATATCCATTATTTCTTGCTTCATTTAAAAATGTAAGCGCTGCTTCAGATGAAAGCCTTCCATCAGGCTGCTTTTCAGGGGATAAGCTAAAGAATTTTTGGAGATATTCATCTTTATTTTTTAGCCCGAAAAGATCAACAGCATGCTGATTACATAGAATATTTTCTCTTTTATGATTCCAAATATTCAAAGCAAGTGGTAAGGCTTCGATAATTGCATGCATGCTTTCAGGGTCAAGCATATGTTCAGAATTTAGAATCGTAGTATTGTCATTTAAAATAAAGTTTTCTTTGATTTCATTTCTTCGATAAATCAAGAGAAACTCTAGCACAGGCATTGGTTTATAGAAATAATAGCCTTGCCCATATTGGCATCCATAATCAAGAAGGCGTTCTTTTTGTTCTTTTGTTTCAATCCCTTCTGCAAGACAAGTGGATTTGCCTAATTCCTTAATGGTTCGAATGATATTTCTCACAAGTGTTCTATTTTGAGAGCTTGTTGAGATGTTATCGATAAGCCCTTTATCAATTTTCACTTCAGAAAATTCATTTGTTGTAAGCATGAGAAGATTTGAGTGTTTTGCACCAAAATCATCAAGAGATATTTCAAAACCAGCTTCTGCAAGTGCTTTTAATTTTTTATTAAAAAATTCAAAATCCATTTTATCAATGCTTTCTGTTATCTCTACTTTGATGTATTCATGTGGAATTTTGTGTTTTGCGCAAGTAATGATAACTTCATCGATAAAATCATACGCTATAAATGTTACTCTTGAAAAATTCACAGCAATTTTTAATGGTCGATTTTCTTCAATAAGTTTTTTAAGAAGTAGGCAAACCTCTTCCAATACAAAGAAATCTAAGTGTCTAATTGTTCCTTCATTTTCGTAAATTGGAATAAATCTATCAGGAGGAATGAGCGCTCCACTTGTATTATGCTTTCTTATAAGTGCTTCTGCGCCTGAAATTTCACCCGTGAGCAGATTGACTTTAGGCTGTAAATATATGGAAAAACAACCTGATCGAATTTCATCAAGCATAATTTCAACTGAATTAGCGCGTGATTGCACTTTATCAGTGAGTTGTGATTTATAGTAATTTTGTTTTTCAGCAAACATAATTTCGTTTGCATGATTAAGTCCAAGATGGATGTCGATATGCTGATTTTGCCACACACCACCAACTGCGAAAGAAAATTCTGATATGCTCGCTTCTTCAGTGCGTAATATATGAATTATTTGATCAAATTCACTTTGAGAGATATCTGGACAAAGAGCAATAAATTCATCGCCTGATAAACGGTAAAGCTCACCTACAATATGCTTTTGTAGAAGTTCTGCTAACTGTTTGAGTATAGAATCGCCGTAACGCTCGCCATACAGTTCATTCATTTTCTTTAGGCCATTTACTGTGGCATGAATAAAACCAAGAGAACTTAGTTTACTTACATCCATCTCTTCAAGAGATAGAATATATTTGTTTCTGTTTTGTAGGCCAGTTAGGATATCTGTATACGATAAATGCTCTAATTGTTTTAGGATTTTTCGTTTTTTTATGTCGTCTGCAACGAATATACTTACAGAATGGAGAAGATTTAGATCCGTCATCATTCTTTTTGGATTGTCGACACCTAAGAAAGAGCTAAAATTTCCTTGTTCATACATAGGAACAAGTAAGGCGCAACTCGTGTTTGTTTCAACTAAAATTTTATAGAGTGCTGAATTTGGTTCAAGCTCATTTGGGTTATAGATAGCAATTTCTTTATCTTTTTTAAATCGCTCTATAATTGCACTTGTTTGATCTAGAACGAGAACAGGTTGCACGTCAATAGTAGCAAGATTTTTCTCTAAGCTCCATTCATAAGTATTTGTGCTAAAAGTTTCTGTTGGGTCAATTTCAAAGATGTATGCACGGTCTGCTTGGTAATAATCACCTACAATAGAGAGTAAATTATTAATCGCTTTTTCAATATCGCTATCTTCTATAAGCGTATGAATACATCGAACTAATGTTTCCTCAAAAGAAATTTTGTGTGAAAAAGCATCAAATTCTTTTTTTTGCTCAGAGGTATCAAAGCCAAATGTTAATTTTGCAGGTTTTCCATCAACTTCTATAAGCTTATCAAAGTAAGAATAATAGCGATTGTTCCTTTCATTAAGCATTTCACGCTGAGCGGTTTGGTTTGGAATGAGGGTAGAAATATTGCAAAATTCGCAAGGGGTATCTCTATCATGTAAAAAATTATAGCAAGTTAAATCTAGGTAAGAACCTTCAAGAGGGAAATCTAATATTTTTTTTGCTGTATCGTTGGCGTAAAGGAGTTTATATGAATTAATATCAATAATATAACATGTGAAATCTTGATTGTTCAAGGCAAGGTTAGCAAGTTCTTCACGTTTCATATAACAAACTCCTTAAGTAAACACGGTGAATTTGTGTGTTGTACTTTAAAACAAGAAAAGAATATAAGGCAGAAGTTTCTACATAGTATTGTTAGTATACTATATATAAACTTATAATTAGATAGTTATTTTGTCAAGTTTTAAAGAGATATAAGAAGAGTAGTGAAAGGGAAAATTCATTTTTAAAAGCAAAAAAGCTTGCTGAAAAATCAGCAAGCTTAATTTGTTTTCCACACCACAATGGTGTTAATCAAGAGGAGTAGTTCTTGAAAGTTTCCCTACACTAGGGGCCTAGCTATAACACTTATACCTGTTATAACTAAAATTCTAAATTTTTCAGTTATTGAAGAAGTGTTGCAAAGAAATTTCTTTGCAACACTAACTGAAACATTTAAACTTTGAGGCATTCTGAAATCTGCATTAACACTTTCTTTATGAAAATGTTAGTGGATAGCGTGGAGTTAGTCACTATCCACTTCAGTTTGCTGCTTATATGGAAGAAGTTTGTTTGCAGATAGTTTCCAAATAACTAACCACAACTTCTTTACCATCAAGTTTATGGAGACAGAAATAAAAGGATTGTATCCTCGGGGGTGCGTAAATTATTTTCTTGTCTACATGTATAGACAAGTGACATTTTTTTTAGTATTTGTCAATCTTTTTTTGCAAAATAATTAAAAAAAATACAATAAATTTTCTACATTTTGGTGCTATCTGCTTATAATTCCGTGATTAAAATTACAATTAAGTTATTTTATCTTGATAAAATTTCTTGTAAAATTGTTTTTTTAAGTTATGATGTTTAAACAATAGAAGCTTTTTTCTTGATTAGTTTTGATTTGTTATGTTTTATTGTTTTTTTGAGATTTTAGTTTTTAAAGTTTAAAGAGGCTGATGTGGAAAATAATAAACAAATAGATATGCTTGTTGAGTCTATTCCTGTTTATAAGCGTATATATTATGAGCTTAAGGAAAATATTTTATCTTGCCATTATAAGCCTAATGGTAAATTTGAGTCTGAAAGTGCGCTTACAAAACGCTTTGGTGTTGCACGCCATACGCTACAACAAGCTTTAAAACTTCTTGAAGAAGAAGGACTTATAAAACGTCAACAAGGTAAAGCAACAATTGTTTGCAGTATTAGAAAAGACGGTAAAGAAAGTGAAGTTTTACATCTTGGTTGCGTAAATCAGCCGAATGTTTTACTCACACAATACTGCCAAGTGTTAGCGGATCGTGTATATAAAGTAACAAATGGTGCTTTAAGAATTGAAGTTCATCATTCGTCTAGTATGGGGAATGGAAGTGAACAACTAAGAAAAGTTCAAAGTGGCGAGCTCGACTTTTTTTGCGGTGCTGCTGAATGGCTTACTGAATTAGAAGATTTATGGAATCTAGTAAGCTATCCTTTTCTTTATTCTGATCTTGAACATGTGATACGTGTGGTAAAGCAAGATGAATCTGCGCTTATTAGAGATTCACTTATCTATCAGCATGGCATTAGAATGATTGGCTATAATTGGTATCGCCCTTCACGTATTATCCTTTCAAAAAAACCTTGTTTAAATGAAGAAGATATTGTTGGTTTAAAACTAGGTATACCTCCTTTAGACATGTTTAGGAAAGTGTGGTCACGCCTTGGTGCAATTCCTGTTTCTGTAAACTATAATGAACGAAAACAAGCGTTTAAAGATGGTCTTATTGATGCAACTGATTTGAACTGGGATAGTATTCTTGTAGAAGAATTATATGAAGAAGCAAAATACGCAACAGTTACTAAACATTTATTTGCAAGAGTTGCTGTGCTTATTAATGAAAAGAAGTTTGCTTCATTTAGACCAGATATTCAAGAAATCCTTATAAAAGCAGTGTATGATACTGGTGAGCTTTTTTCAAAAAAACTTGCAGACACGTTTGAAAGTGATAAAAGAAAATTACTTAACTATAATGTGCGTTTTATTGAAGGAAGCTTTCAAGAATGGCATGATAAAGTAGATGAACTGTTACGAAATACAATCATGCCTGATAGCCTTGAAATGAAAATTTATGAGAGAATAAAGAGAGCTATACAACCTCCCGTCTAACCTTTTGTTAGCGAATTTGAAGCAATATTCTAAACTTTTACAAACTCGCACTTCTTTTTTATTATATTAATTATTAACAAACCAAAAAGCCTGCCAAATTTCTTTAGCAGGCTTTTTGACGTTTCCACACCAAATTGGAACGTCGAGAGGAGAGTTAGTTGAAACACAACACTTATACCCGTTGGGTTTCATACTTTGCATAAAATCTAACTATTGAGAAATGATGTTTTCTAAAAATAAAAACACCATAAGCTAAATTTTAGCGAATGAGGCTATTGAATCTTTCTTTTACATTTTAAGGGGATAAAATGTGAAAAATTCCGTGTGAGTTGTGTGGAGTTGCACATCTCACAACTTGCTGCTTATATGGAAGAAGTTTTATTGCAGTAAGTTTCCAAATAACTTCCACAACTTCTGAACCACTAAATTTAGATGCTAATACTATCAAGAATAGAATTTTTTCTAAGCCTAATCATATGAGCTTGTCTGTATATGCAGCCAACTTACAACTTCTTAGTTTGGCAAGTGAAACAAGTCGAATCATATCAACTTGTCTGCACATCCAAACAAGAGTAAAGTCATCATGTCTGCACATGCATACAAGTAATGATTTAAATTTCATTTGTCAACAATTATTTTTGCCTTAAAAATAATTAGATTGGAGTTCAAAAATACATAGAAAGAAAATGACTATTTTTTTCAAAAACTTGTAGCATTCGTGATAAGGAAAAAGAAATAAAATAAATTTTAAGTGAAAAATTCTTGAAAATTGTGTGACTATATGCTTATATAACTCTGCGCATAAAATATTGTATAGAAAACTTGTTTATAGTGATAAAACTAGAAGTTTGCGTTTGACTGATTTTGTAAAGTAGTAATTGTTTGTAATTACTTGTTTTTATGTTTGTTTTTTTATGGTAGGATTAAAGTGGTAAAAAATAATAAAATTCAAAAACTTGTTGATGCAATTCCTCTATATAAGCGCATATATTATGAATTGAAAGATGATATTCTTTCGTGTCATTATAAGCCAAATTCTAAATTAGATTCTGAAAAAACTCTCACTGCTCGCTACAATGTTTCACGTCATACTTTGCAACAAGCGCTTAAGCTTCTTGAAAATGAAGGTCTTATTTTGCGTCAGCAAGGCAAAGCAACATTGGTTCGTAGTATTAATAAAACAGGCCAAGATTGTGAGGTTATACGCCTTGGTTGTATTAACCAAGCATCTGTTTTACTTACACAATATTGCCAAATTTTTGCAGATAGAGTTTATCAAGTAACGAATGGGGCATTGCAAATTGAAGTGCATCACTCTTCAGTTTTTGGTAATGGTGGCGAGCAGCTAAAAAAAGTAATTTCTGGCGAGCTAGATATTTTTTGCTGTGGAACTGAATGGCTTACTGAGCTTGACCCTATTTGGAATCTTGTTTCATATCCTTTTGTTTTTTCAGATTTAGATCATGTGATAAATGTTGTTGAACAAGAAGAATCTGCCTCGATAAGAGATTCGCTTATTTATCAATATGGCATTAGAATGATTGGCTATAATTGGTATAGACCTTCACGTCTTATTATCTCAAAAAAGCCTTGCTTACATGAGGAAGATATTATTGGTCTTAAAATTGGTATTCCACCAATTAAAATGTATCATAAAGTTTGGCGCACGCTTGGGGCTGTTCCTGTTGAGGTTTTGCTTGAAGAAAGAAAACAAGCCCTAAAAGACGGAAGAATTGACGCAACTGACCTTAACTGGGATATTATTTTAGAAGAAGATCTGCATAAAGAAGCGAAATATGCAACACTTACAAATCACTTGTTTGCACGCGTAAGCCTGCTTATGAATGAGAAGAAATTTTCTTCATTTAGGCCTGATATCAGAAAAGTTCTTTTAGATGTATGCCATGAAACAGGCGATCTTTTTACAAAGAAAATTTTTGATTCATTTGAAAGTGATAAAAAGAAGCTTCTCAATTATGATATGCGCTTTACAGAAGCAAATTTCAAGGGCTGGCATAAAAAAGTTGATAAAATTGTAAGAAATTCAATAAAACCAGACAGCTTAGAAATGTCGATTTATGAAAGAATTAAAAATGCAGGAAAAGTTGAATAATTTGTGGCAAATACTTTCAAACATCAGGTTATAGTGAAAGCAATATACAAAAGCTAAAGAGTGTGGGTTTTTTCTATAAAAGCTTCGCAATATCAAAGAATTATTGAAGTAAATTTTCTATAAACTTGATAAGTTCTGCGCAAAGTTCTTCAACGCTTTTTCTGCCATCAAGATGTAAATCAGGATTTTTAGGGATTTCAAAAGGCGATGAAATTCCTGTAAAGTTTGCAATTTCTCCATTTCTTGCTTTCTTATAAAGCCCTTTAGGATCACGCTTTTCACATTCTTCAAGCGGAGTATCCACAAAAATTTCAAAAAATTCACATTCTTTGAAGATAGTTTTTATCTTTTCTCTATCTTTTTCAAAAGGCGAAATAAAAGTAGCAAGCACTATAAGGCCAGCATCAAGCATAAGCTTAGCAACATGTGAAGCACGGCGAATATTTTCAACTCGATCTGCTTCTGTAAAGCCCAAATCCTTATTTAAACCATGCCTTAAATTATCACCATCTAGTTGGTAAATATGCTTCCCTTTAGCATAGAGAATTTGACCTAAGGCATTAGCAATAGTGGATTTTCCTGATCCTGAAAGCCCTGTAAACCATAGTACAAAAGGTTTTTGATTTTTCTGTTCAGCATACATTTGAGGATTTAAGTCAAATTCATGCCAAACAACAGAATGACTTCTGTAGAGTTCGTGTAAAACCATACCACAAGCAATGGTCTGTGCCGTGTTTGAATCAATGAATATAAAGGAGCCAAGTTCTTTATTTTCTTTGTAATTTGTATAGGGAACTGGCTGAGAAAGTGAAAATTTAATGCGCCCAATTTCATTCTGCTTTAAAGTTTTTGCACTTTGCTCATCTTGTGTTTCTAAATTCAATTTTCCTGAAATATCTAAGATCGTTGCGGTAACTTCATAAAAGCAAAATTTGCAAAGATAGCTTCTTCCAACAATAATATCGTCTTTCGCCATTGAAATAAGGTGCGCTGAAAATATGTCTGCCACTTTCACAGTGTTTTCATTGTCAGAAATTACATAAGCTCTTGCAATATCAATAGAATCATTAATTGTAAGGTTTACAGCTTGCCCTTTTGTTGCTATTTCTTGATGTCCGTCAAAAGTAAAAATAGATTCAATACTTGTTTTCTTTTTAGAAGGGAAAACTGTAACTTCTTGATTTTTTGTAATTTTACCTGAAATGACAGTTCCAGCTAATGCGCGCGTTAATTTATTTTTACTATCATTTTCATAAAAAGGTGCTACGTGTTGAACCGGGAAAATAAAATCATCTGTAGTGTTTACTTTTTCAAAATTCTCTAAAAGAGATAGTAAGCTTTTTCCTTTATACCAAGGAGTTTTCTCACTAATTTTACAAATATTATCGCCACAAAGCGCAGAAACAGGCACGCATGCTATTTCTTTTATTTTAAGTTTTTTCGCATATTTTTCACAGTGTTTTTTTACATTAGCAAAATCCTCATAAGAATAATTGAGTGCGTCAATTTTATTTATTGCAATAATTACTGTGCTTATACCCATAAGAGAAACAATAGAAAGATGCCTTCTTGTTTGAACTAATAAAGTATCTGTGTTTTCAATATGTTGTTTTGCTTTTATGATGTCGATTAGTAAAATTGCAAGATCAGCCTGGCTTGCGCCTGTAATCAT
This sequence comes from uncultured Desulfovibrionaceae bacterium, assembly GCA_964370245.1. GTDB lineage: Bacteria > Desulfobacterota > Desulfovibrionia > Desulfovibrionales > Desulfovibrionaceae > CAYJAZ01. The sequence continues at coordinate 5,171 of CAYJIN010000043.1, read as the reverse complement.
ATTTCTTGTATATTCTTCATGCCCAGGAGCATCTGCAATAAGAAAGCGCCTTTTAGATGTGGAAAAAGAGCGATAGGCTAAATCTATTGTGATAGACTGCTCTTGCTCGGATAAAAGACCGTCTAGCAGAGTTGAAAAATCAAGTTCGCCACCAGTGAGTTTTGCTTCTTCAAGTTTTCTCAATTGGTCTTCGTAAAGAACATTGCTATCATAGAGCATGCGACCAATAAGCGTGCTTTTGCCATCGTCAACACTTCCGCAGGTGATAAGGCGAACAATGCCTTTATCTGTTTGATTTTCCATTAGAAATATCCCTCTTGCTTTTTCTTTTCCATTGAGCCAACTTGGTCAGAGTCGATAAGCCTGCCTTGACGTTCAGAAAAGCGAGTAGCCTTTAATTCTTCAATTATTTCAGATAAATTAGACGCTTCTGATTCAAAACAACCTGAAAGAGGCCAACAACCAAGCGTTCTAAAACGAACCATTTTTTCTTCAATTTTTGCGCCATTATCAAGAAAATCTATGGGCAATTTTTCTTTGTCGTCAACCATAAGGCAAGTGTTATTATGAAAAATTACTTCACGTTTCTTAGCAAAATAAAGTGGAACAATTTCAATTTCTTGTGCATAAATATATTCCCAAATATCAAGTTCAGTCCAGTTTGAGAGGGGGAAAACTCGCATTGTTTCGTTTTGTGCCAAGTGTGTGTTGTAATTTTTCCAAAGTTCTTGCCTTTGTGAGCGAGGATTCCATCGATGATTAGTTCTGATTGAAAAAATTCTTTCCTTTGCGCGTGATTTTTCCTCATCACGTCTTGCACCACCAATTGTAGCATCAAAGTTATAATAATCAAGGGCTTGGCGCAAAGCTTGAGTTTTCATTATATCAGTATATTTTGATGAGCCAACGCTAAAAGGAGTGATATTATTTTCTTTGCCTGCTTCATTAGTGTATACTTCTAATTTTATTTGATATTGCTTGGAAATCTTATCACGAAAATCTATCATTTCTTTAAATTTCCAAGTCGTGTCAACGTGTAGCAGAGGAAAGGGTATAGTATCAGGATAAAAGGCTTTTCTTGCTAAATGAAGAAGCACAGAACTGTCCTTGCCAACGGAATAGAGCATAGCAAGATTTTTGAAATTTGCCTGAGCTTCACGTAAAATATATATGCTTTCCGCTTCTAGTTCTTTGAGGTAAGAGTTCATGTTTTTCTTCTTGGTTAGATATTTGTAAGATGAAAAATAATTAGTTAATATTGAGCATTTTCTTTATTTTAGCAAGCTCTAATTGAATGCTTTGAAGTTCTTGAATTTGTAAATCTTTTGCTGACATTTGCTTTTGCAAAGAAACAATTTCTTCATTTTGAATTTTTGCAGAAGAATATCCCAATTTTTCAAATGTATTTAGATAATTAGTATAAGTCTGGAATGTAAAGATTTCTTCATCTGTAAAGCTTTTTAGCAGATTAAAAAAGTCAATATATGCTGGATTAAGAGTGAAAGAAATATCATTTGGGTTGAAAGAACGCAAATTTTTATCAATAAAATCAGTAAGAAATAATTCTTTTTCTTTCTCGATTATTTGCTCATTGAAGAAAGTTGAAAGTTCATTAATATACTGTGGCGCACGCTCTAAAAAATCATCATAATTTATGAAGAACACTTTTTCATTTTCTAAGCTTTTAAGCGAAAAAAGATTGTAAGAATACCATAAATACATGCCATATTCTAAAGAATATTGATTTCTTTTCTGTAATGATTGCGCCACACTAAAGGGGTGGCGTGTGGCAAAAACATAATGAACTTTCACATTCAGCGCCTTGAACACCTCTTTCCAGAAGGGGAGAAGTTTTGTGATACGTGGTTCTTTTAACGCCAAAAAGTCAGTATCGGCTAGTTTCCTTTTCATAAGGTCAACAGTTGCATCAAAATAGCCATCATTATGAAGGTTTGCAAAATTTTCATCAGTAAAAGGTTCAATGTTTTCCCAGCTTTGTCCAAGATGTGTGAGAATAGCACGATTACAGTTCATTACATCAAGATCTTCCCAATGCCCTTTTTTGTTTTGATTGTCATTCGTTTTTAGAAGTTTATTGCCATGATTTGCACCAAAAACTTTCATCGCACGGGATATAAGACTTGTTCCGCTTCGATGCATACCAAGAATAAGCATAATTTTCTTCATGATTTTCTTCCTATAAAGACAGCATTTTTCTTCAAAATTTTAGAAAGTTTAGCATAATACAATAAGATTTTACATTTGACAAGTTTTTTTTCTATTTTCTAAGATATCATAAAAAAAAAGCAAAAAAAAGTTATAATAAATAGTCAATAAAATCAAACTAATACAAGAAAAATTGATTGTGAATAAAAGAATTATCTAGGTGAAATTAGTGAGAATTCTTCCTACTAAAATCCACTTTTTTGTAGCTTTAGAGAGGAAAAAAGAATTTGTTAAAAAATGGACAAATAAGTATTTTCAAACAAATATTTCTCTAACCCCCTGTTGACATGAATGTTTTCCTAATGTAGTTTAGTACTTAGCATTGTGAAAGTTATTTGCATGCATTAAATTCCACTGGAGGACTTAATTATGGCTATTATTGAACGTGTTGATGGTTTCTTTATCCCAAATGTAACTCTAATCGGCGCAGGCGCAGCGAAGGCTGTTCCTCAAAGAATCGAATATCTGAATGCTAAAAAACCTCTTATTGTAACTGATAAAGGAATCGTAGCAACAGGAATTTTAAAGCAAATTACTGATATTTTAGACGATGCTAAGATGGCTTATGCTGTTTTTGATGGCGCAATTCCTAACCCAACAGATAAAAACGTGCATGATGGTGTTGACGCGTATAATAAAGAAAAATGCGACAGTATTATCTCATTAGGCGGCGGCTCATCACATGACTGTGCAAAAGGTGTAGGCCTTGTTGTTTCTAACGGCGGAAAAATTCATGATTATGAAGGCGTTGATAAATCAAGCAATCCATTCCTTCCTTATGTTGCAGTTAACACAACAGCTGGAACAGCTTCTGAAATTACACGTTTCTGTATTATTACAGACCTTTCTCGTAAAGTTAAAATGGCAATTGTTGACTGGCGCGTAACTCCTAGCGTTGCTATCAACGATCCATTACTCATGATTGGTAAACCACCTGCACTTACAGCTGCAACAGGTATGGATGCTCTCACTCACGCAGTTGAAGCTTTTGTATCAACAGCAGCAACTCCACTTACAGATGCATGTGCTGAAAAAGCAATCAAACTTATTGCTAAACACTTACGCGCAGCTGTTGCAAACGGCACAGACATTAATGCTCGTGAAGGTATGTGTTATGCACAATATATGGCTGGTATGGCGTTCAACAACGCAAGCCTTGGCCACGTGCATGCTATGGCTCACCAACTTGGTGGCTTCTATGACCTTCCACACGGCGAATGTAATGCTATTCTTCTTCCTGCAGTTGAAGAATATAACCTCATCGCTAACCTTGAAAAATTTGCATTAATTGCTGAAATGATGGGCGAAAAAACTTGTGGTCTTTCACCTGCTGACGCTGCAGCTTTAGCAATCAAAGCCATCAAAAAACTTTCAGTAGATGTAGGCATTCCTGCAACTATTACTGAACTTGCAACACGTTACGGTAAAAAAGTAGATCGTAAAGACATTGCAATAATGGTAGGCAACGCACAAAAAGATGCTTGTGGCCTTACAAACCCACGTAAGATGACAGACGCTGCTGTTACTGCTATCTACGAATCAGTATTCTAGAAAACCTCATAATTACTATTGACTGCGTTGGAAAGGTTTTTTATTTCGGTTGCTTAGAAATTCTAAAGCCTTTCACTAAAAAATCTTTCCATCCTCTCATATAAGTAATTATTGAAGCTTTTTTATACTTCCTAACTCTCTTTGGTTTCTGTTTTATTTGCCAGTTATGGTATTAAAAGTTCTTTATTTGAAGGATATTGTATATTCTTCTATGAAGAACTTTTTCTTTTAAGCAAAGGTTGAAACATTTTTGTTTTTATCTTACTATATATGTAAATCAATTCTAATGAATAGGTGATAGATGGGTAATCTCTCTTCATTATTGAGGATGTTATGAAAAAAGAAACTTTGCAAATATCATCAATTTTTATTGCTTTAGCCCTACTTTCTGGCTGTGCGAATGTGTCCTCTTATTCATCACATTTAAGCGCAAGAAATGCTGTTATTCAAAGCCAACAAAAAGGGTTTCAAGAAGAATATATCGAAACAGATAACTTTATTCTCTACGCTTTATTGCATGATTCAAGCTTGCAAGTAGGGCAAGAAAATGTGCCTCATCAACTGAATAATATAAATAATATAAACAAAGCCAAAGCATTGCATGTTTATATTGAGGGTGATGGATTAGCGTGGGAAACAAGAACAAAAATTTCAAAAGATCCAACACCTACTATCGCTACAGCTTTGCATTTGGCAGAAAATGATCCACAAATCAATAATAATACAGCTGTTCTTTATCTTGCACGCCCTTGCCAATATATATTAGAGAAGAACAAAAATATTTGTGATAATAAGTATTGGACTTCGCACCGTTCAGCGCCAGAAGTAATTGATTCAACAAGCAATGCAATTGATCAAATGAAAGAAAAAGTTGCTGCAGAAAGCGTTATTTTAGTGGGATATTCAGGTGGCGCGAGCGTGGCTAGTTTAGTTGCAGCAAAAAGAGATGATGTAAGTTTTTTAGCCTCAATTGCTGGAAATTTAGACATTGATGCACTTACAACCTACCATAAAGTAACACCTATGTATGGTTCGCTAAACCCCTTAGATTTTGCCTATAAAACAAAGCACATACCGCAAAGGCATATGAGTAGTTCAGCTGATAGTGTTGTGCCACCATTTATAAGCAGAATTTATTGTAATGAAATTAATCAGGCAAAAGCTTGTGTTGAAGTTGACTCAATTACACATTGGGGTGATTGGGAAGATTATTGGAACTATAATTACTAAATTGTAGAAAAAGTTTTCATGAAGATAAAACTATTTATCTAAAAATAGATACTTTATTTTCTGCAATAAGGTATCTTTTTTTATGAATTTACTTTCTAGTAAATACTATTGTTATTTTATAGATTGACATTTTATTTTTTTTATTATAGGTTGGCTCATGTTCT
>CAYJIN010000042.1:0-18488 GCA_964370245.1 uncultured Desulfovibrionaceae bacterium | reverse complement strand
TAAAGTCAAAATTAAACAAAAAAAAGGTATGTTTTTCAACATACCTTTTTTATAAACTATATAAACTAAATTACTCAGCTGATACTGTAGGAAGTTCGTAAGTTGTTAGTTCGATAAGTGCCATAGGAGCATTATCGCCTTTACGCATATCCGCAAGTTTCATCACACGAGTAAAACCACCGTTTACGTTAGCAAATTTAGGACCAATTTCGTCAAATAAAACTTTAACGAGTTGGTGATCGCCTAAAACATCAAATGCTTGACGGCGTGCGTGTAAGTCGTCACGTTTCGCTAATGCGATAAGTGGATCAACTACTGTACGCAATACTTTTGCTTTGGTTTCTGTAGTTTTGATACGGCCATAAGTAAGCAATGCTTTAGCCATATTGCGGTAAAGAGCTTTACGATGTGATGGGTTACGACCGAGTTTTTTTCCGAAATTACTATGCCTCATAGTTTTGCTTCCTCTTCCATTCTTGGTATTTTTTCTCGAAAGAGTCAACCTTCATACCGAAGTCTAAACCCATTTCAATCAATACTTCTTTGATTTCATCCAAAGATTTTTTACCAAAGTTCTTTGTTTTGAGCATTTCATTTTCAGATCTTTGTACTAATTCGCCAACAGTTGCAACGTTCGCTGAACGTAAGCAATTTGTAGCACGAACTGAAAGTTCTAAATCATCAATGCTTTTGAACAAGTTTTCATTCAAATCACCACTTTCGCTTGTGCCAAGGCCAACAGCATTAGTGGATTGTTCATCAAAGTTAATGAATACTGAAATTTGCTCTTTGATGATTTTTGCACTGTAAGCTAATGCTTCATCAGGTGAAACAGAGCCGTCAGTCCAAATTTCAAGAATGAGTTTGTCAAAGTTCGTCATTTGGCCAACACGAGCTTGCTCGATTACGTAAGAAACTTTACGAATTGGTGAGAAACTTGCGTCGAGTTTGATAAGGCCGATTTCATCGTCCAAACCTTCGTGCTGGTCTGCAGGCACATAGCCTTTACCCATACGAACTTCAAATTCCATTTCAAGATCAATGTCTTCAGTTAAAGTTGCAATGTGCTGCTCTGGGTTAAGTACTTCAACATGTTGATTTACTTTAATATCAGCTGCAGTAACTACACCTTTTTTCTGAACGTGCAAACTTACTTTCTGTGGAGCATCTGTATCAAGAGCTAAACGTACTAATTTGATATTTAAGATAACATCTGTAATATCTTCTAACACGCCAGTCATTGTGCTGAATTCATGGTGAACACCAGCAATCTTCACAGAAACAAAAGCCGCACCTTGCAAAGAACTTAAAAGCACACGACGAAGAACGTTACCAACAGTTGTGCCGTAACCACGTTCGAGTGGTTCACACACAAATTTGCCATACATTACATCATCAGCGCTGCTCACACGTAGGATTTGCTCTGGTTTAACCAAAACACCCCAGTTGCGAGCATTGATAAGTTTGCCTGCTTCTTTTTGCATGATAATACCTATTGACCTTATATTCTCTCAAATAAATTAATACTCATTATTTAGAGTATAATTCAACTATGAGAGATTCATTTATTGGGAATTGAATATCATCACGTTGAGGTAATGCTTTGATAGTAGCTTTAAACTCTGCAGCAGCTACTTCAACCCAAGCTGGACAACCTCTACGAGCAACAACTTCTTGAGCTTCTTGAAGAACAGGAATTTTTCTATTCTTTTCAGGCACAGAAATAACATCACCAACACTGATTTGAAGTGAAGGGATATCAACTTTTTTACCATTAAGCGTAAAAATACCGTGACGTACTAATTGACGTGCTTGGCTTCTTGAGTTAGCAAAACCCATACGGTATACAACGTTATCTAAACGACGTTCTAAGATTGCTAACAAGTTGTCGCCTGTTACACCTTTTGTCATATCAGCTTTAACGAAATAACCATGGAATTGCTTTTCTAACACACCGTACACGCGACGTACTTTTTGTTTTTCACGCAATTGTAGAGCATAGTCACTAGCTTTTTTACGAGCGCGACCGTGTTGCCCTGGTGCATATGGACGTCTGTCGTATGCACATTTATCACCGAAACATCTGTCGCCTTTCAAGAAGAGTTTAGTACCTTCACGACGACAAAGTCTACACTTTGCTTCATTATATTTAGCCAAGACTCTAGTCCTCCGCTATTTGATTCAATTACACTATCCTAACAATTAGGAATAGTATTACACACGTCTGCGTTTAGGCGGACGGCAACCATTATGTGGAATTGGGGTAACATCACGAATAAAAGCAACTTTAAAACCTGCTGTATTAATCGCGCGCATAGCCGCTTCTCTTCCAGTACCTGGGCCTTTCACATAAACACCAACAGTACGCATTCCGTTTTCTTGAGCTTTCTTAGCCGCTGTTTCAGCTGCTACTTGTGCTGCAAATGGGGTAGACTTACGTGAACCCTTGAAGCCACTTTGGCCTGCTGATGCCCAGCTAACTGCGTTTCCGCGTGTATCCGTAAATGTTATAATAGTGTTATTAAAAGAGGCTTGAATATAAGCTATTCCGAGGGGAATATTCTTTTTCTCTCTTTTTTTAACAGCACGTTTGGCTCTTGCCATAACTCCATTCCTTCTACTGTTTTACAATATTCGAACAAGCATAAAAATTTATGCTAAAGAACTACTTCTTTTTACCTACAGCACCACGACGTGGACCTTTACGGGTACGCGCATTAGTATGCGTACGTTGCCCTCTTACAGGCAATCCACGACGGTGACGCAAACCACGATAGCAACCTGCATCCATTAAACGCTTAATATTTGCAGCTACTTCACGGCGAAGATCACCTTCTACCTTGTAATTTGCTTCGAGCTCTTTACGAATTTCATTAATTTCATCTGCAGATAAGTCATCAATACTACGATCCCAAGCAATACCAGTTGCTTCTAGAATCTTTAATGATGTTACATTACCTACACCATAAATATACGTAAGTGCGATATCCGCACGTTTGCCACGAGGCAATTCTACACCAGCAATACGAGCCACTTTATACTCCTGCTAATCTTGTGCAATTAATTTTGTCTGTTCCAAACTACCAACAATGTCAATTAACCTTGACGTTGCTTATGACGAGGATTTTCGCAAATAACACGTAAAATACCTTTACGGCGAATCACCTTACATTTTGGGCAGATTGTCTTGACGGATGGTCTGACTTTCATCGCTCACTCCGCTTGTTTATTTGTATTCCACTCTTGCAGTATTGCAAGAATTGATACAATTACCTATTTATTTTGCTTTTGTCAAGATAATATTTATCTTTTCAAAACTTCCTTTTATCCTATTGAAATCACTTGATTAAACTGAGGGTAGTTTGCAGGGTCGCTCAATATTCTTGCACCATTTGATGTAATTACTATTGTGTTTTCCCAATGTGCAGCCAAAGATCTATCTTTAGTTACTGCCGTCCAGCCATCTTTTAGAATATCAACTTCGTATGTTCCTATCGCAAGCATTGGCTCTAAAGCGAGCACCATACCCGCTTTCAAAGGCAGGGAACATCTATTTCCTGAAGGTACGAAATTCGGAACTTCAGGTTTTTCGTGCAAGTTTGCACCGATACCATGACCAACAAAACGTCGAATCACTTTGTATCCTTTTTCCTCAGCATAGCTTTGAACCGCATGAGAAATATCCAACAAGTCATTTCCTGGCTTAGCCATTTCTATTGCTCTTTCTAAGCATTCGCGAGTGGTTATCACTAATCGATCAGCTTCTTCGGAAACCGTACCTACATAAGCAGTACGGGCCGCGTCTCCATAGAAACCTTTATAATAAACACCTACGTCAAAGCTAACAATATCACCTTCTTTCAATATTACATCGTTTGAAGGCATACCGTGCACAATCACTTCATTAACTGAAATGCAAAGAGCGAATGGGTAACCATACATTCCTAAGAAGCCTGGCTTAACCCCTAACTGTTGGCATAATTTTACAGTGAGTTCTTCAAAAAACATTGTAGAACGACCAGGTTCAACATGGCTAATCAATTGTTCCAATATGCATGCTACCATACCATTGGCGACAGCCATGATTTCTATTTCATTCTCATTTTTTATGAACACACCGCGAAATTTTTTCAAAACATTATCCTTACCCATAAGGGCAATAAATATTATAAGGGAAAGGAAAACCTTTCCCTTTATTTTTATCTTTTCTTTTTACCTTTGTCCATGAGTCCATCGTATTGACGAGAAATCATAGCTGATTCAACTTGTCCCATAAAGTCGATAGCAACACCTACTAAAATGAGTAAGCTTGTTCCACCGAAATAGAATGGTACGTTGAATTGAGCAATAAGGAGCATTGGCAAAATAGAAATGAGAGATATATAAACACCACCCCAAAGAGTAAGTCTTGAAAGAACAGTGTCTAAATATTCATGAGTTTTTTCACCAGGACGAATCCCAGGAACAAAACCACCAGCTTTTTTCAAGTTTTCTGCAATTTCTTTAGGATCAAAAATGATCGCTGTATAGAAATAACAGAAGAAGAAAATAAGCCCTACGAAAACAATATTATAAACAATTGAAGTTGGTTGGAACCAAGAAACAACTGTTTCTAACCATGCTGCTTGCGAAAAACCAGCTAATGTTGCAGGGAACAATAGAAGTGATTGCGCAAATATTGGAGGGATAACACCAGCAGTATTAATTCTTAAAGGTAAGTGCGTTGATTGGCCACCATAAACTTTACGGCCAACCTGACGTTTTGCATAGTGAATAGGAACACGACGTTGAGCCCTTTCCATAAACACAATTCCTACTAAAACGCCTAACATCATAATAGCAACAAAGAGAGCTAAAATAATGTTCATATCGCCTGAACTAATCAAACCGAAAGAACGAACGATAGCACTTGGAATTCCAACAACGATACCAGAGAAGATAATCAATGAAATACCGTTACCAATTCCGCGAGAAGTGATTTGTTCACCAATCCACATAAGCAATGTTGTGCCTGTTACAAGCGTTAATATCGTTACTAAACGAAATGTCCAGCCTGGATCAGATACTACTATTGCACCTTCAGGAGAGCGCATACCCTCGAGTAAAGTTGCAATACCAAAACCTTGAATGATGGTAATAAATACAGTCAAATAACGTGTATATTGTGTTATTTTTCTTTTTCCCGCTTGACCTTCTTCTTTTGCCATTCTTTTCACATCAGGTGAAACAACTTGCAAAAGTTGGAAGATAATAGATGCTGAGATATAAGGCATAATACCAAGAGCAAAGATAGATACGTTACTTAAGCCACCGCCAGAAAACATATCTAGAAGCGCAAACATTGACCCTTCAATACTTTGAAAGAAGTGTGATAACGCATTTACATCTATGCCAGGTACAGGGACATGGATTCCTAATCTATAGCAACATAGAAAGAGGAAGGTCCACATGATTTTCACACGTAATTCAGGTACGAGTGCCACTTTTTCTACACCATTTGCCACTGTACTACCCTTTCCTTACTTATTCAGCAGAAGCAGCGGATAATTCGCTAACTTTGCCACCAGCTTTTTCAATTTTTGCAACTGCAGCACGACTAAATTTGTGTGCTTCAATTGTCATAGCTTTTGAAATTTCACCGTCTGATAAAACTTTTACAGGTGCGCCATTTTTGCAAAGGCCACGACCGTAAATGTCTTCAAGTGTGATTTCAGCTTTATCAGCAAAAACTTCAGCTAAGTGACCTACGCTAACTACTTCGTAAGTAACTTTGAATAAGAAGTTTTTAAAACCATGTTTAGGTAAACGACGTTGTAAAGGCATTTGACCACCTTCAAAACCAGGGCGAACACCGCCACCAGCACGTGCGTTTTGACCTTTGTTACCTTTACCTGCTGTACAACCTTGACCAGTAGCAGAACCACGACCGATACGTTTACGGTTCTTGCGTTCTTCAGGGAATGGATACAATGTATCTAGTCTCATATTAGTTTACCTCTACCAAGTGCACTACCTTAGCTATCATGCCGCGGATTGCAGGATTATCTTTATGTATACGTGTTGATTCACGTTTTCTTAATCCTAAAGCATCAAGCACAGCTTTTTGCTTTGGACTACAACCAATGCGTGAACGTACAAGTTTAATTTTTAATTCTGTCATGTTCATAACCTCTATATGGCGAAAATTTTAAGCTTCATTTATTATTTATTGAGTGAGCCAAAATAGACTCACACAATAAATAGTATAGATAAAATAATAGTAAATTAATTATTTACGTGGAGCTTCAAGTTTTTTGCCACGAATAGCAGAAACTTCTTCTGCGCTACGAAGGCTTTTAAGACCTTCAACAGTTGCACGAAGTACGTTGTGTGGGTTGTTTGTGCCAATAGCTTTAGCAAGCACGTCGTGCACGCCAACAACTTCCATAACAGCACGAACTGCACCACCAGCGATGATACCAGTACCACGAGAAGCAGGTTTTAGCATTACGCGTCCAGCACCAAAACGGCCTAGAACTTCATAAGGTAAAGTACCTTCTACAAGATTTACTTTAACCATTGATTTGCGTGCGCTTTCTGATGCTTTACGTAAAGCTTCAGGAACTTCTTGTGCTTTACCAAGACCAAAACCAACGCTGCCATTGCCGTCACCAACAACAACAAGTGCGCTGAAGCTGAAACGACGTCCGCCTTTTACAACCTTTGCAACACGATTTAAGCAAACGATTTTTTCGATGAAGCCTGAATCTTGTTGAGGATTTTCTTGTTTTTCTTTACGATCGCTCATGTTTGCTCCTAGAATTCTAAACCGTTTTCACGTGCGCTATCTGCTAAAGCTTGAACGCGACCGTGGTATAAATAACCGTTTCTATCGAACACTACGTTTTTAATGTTCTTTTCTAAAGCCAAACGAGCAATCTCTTTACCAACTACTGCTGCGCCAGCTTTGTTGCATTTTGCATCAAGCTTTTGTGTGCCAGCAGCTGCTAAAGTTGTGCCTGTTAAGTCATCAACGATTTGTGCATACACGTGCATATTAGAACGGTATACTACGAGACGAGGACGATCGGCTGTGCCAGTAATTTTTTTGCGAATACGAATCTTACGATGTTTACGCGCATCATTTTTAGAAATTTGCATACTTTGTCCTCGCTACTTCTTACCACCGGACTTACCGGCTTTACGACGAATAACTTCGCCTTCGTATTTAATACCTTTACCTTTGTAAGGCTCTGGTTTACGAAGTTTACGAATATTTGCTGCAGTTTCACCAACTAATGCTTTATCAGTTCCTGAAATAGTAAGTTTAGTACCTTCTGCTTTAGCTTCAATTCCTTTAGGAAGGTCAACTAACACTGGGTGTGAGAAACCTAAAGCTAATTCGATAACTGAACCTTTTACTGCAACTTTATACCCAACACCGTTTACTTCTAAAGTTTTTGAAAAACCTTTAGTAACACCTTCAACACAGTTCGCTAACAATGTGCGACGAAGACCGTGTTGTGCTGAAGCCTGACGGCTTTCTTCTTTACGGGTAATAGTAAGGACATTGCCTTCTAAACTATAGTTTAGCAATGGGCAAACCGGAGTTGATAAAGAACCTTTAGGTCCTTTGATATCAACATTTTCTGCTCCCACTTTGATTTCCACACCGCTTGGGATGGAAATAGGTTGTTTACCTATACGTGACATGATTTTCCCCTATCTCTACCAAACTTCACAAAGAAGTTCGCCGCCTGTGTTTGCATTTTTTGCACTTTCACCAGCTAAAACACCTTTAGATGTAGAAAGAATACAAATTCCCAAGCCATTTTGTACTCTAGGAATAGCGTCTGATGCAACATACATACGACGACCAGGTTTAGAGATACGTTTTAATCCGCTGATGGCAGGGCGGTTTTTGTAGTATTTAAGTTGAATCTTGATATCACGATCGTTGTTATCAAGAGCAAAATCTTCTACATAACCTTCCTGCTTCAAGATTGAAGCTAAAGCTTCTTTCATTTTGGAGCGCGGAACACTCACTTCCTTATGAAGGGCCAAGTGTGCGTTGCGGATACGTGTAAGCATATCTGCAATTGGGTCGGTTAACATAACTGAACTCCGAAAATTTTTGAATTTTAAACTAATCTTATTAAGAAAAGCACCAAGATTTATAACTATCTGAAATTATATATAATTTCATTTTAGCCTAAATCATCCTCAAACAATGTGCTCTTCTTATAAGACACCTTATACAAAAAAGCAAGTTATGGTTTTAGTAAAAAAACCATAACCTACATTTTACCAAGAAGACTTGCGAACGCCAGGAAGTTCACCTTTCAAAGCCATTTGTCTAAAGCAAATACGGCAAAGGCCGAATTTACGGATAAATGCTTTTGGGCGGCCACATAAAGGACAACGATTGTAACCTCTAGTGGAGAACTTTGGTGTTCTTTTTGCTTTAACTGCTAGTGAAGTACGTGACATATATTACTCCTTACTTCCTAAAAGGCATACCAAGCTGATCAAGCAAGAATTTGCCTTCCTTGTCGGAGCTTGCAGTTGTAACTATTGTTATATTCATACCCTTTGGATTCTCTACTCTATCAATTTCGAGTTCAGGGAATATGGTGTGTTCTTTGATACCAAGAGTGAAGTTGCCTCTTCCGTCAAAGCCTTTATCGGCAATACCACGGAAGTCGCGTACGCGAGGAAGGGCAAAGTTCATTAATTTATCTAAGAAGTCCCACATTCTGTCACCACGAAGGGTAACACGGGTACCAATAGGCATACCTTCACGCAATTTGAAAGCTGCAATTGATTTTTTCGCGCGAGTAACAACAGCTTTTTGGCCAGCAATAGCAGATAATTCTGTTCTTGCTTCTTCCATAATTTTGTTGTTTTGGCTCGCTGCTCCAAGACCGATATTGAGTGAGATCTTTTCGAGTTTAGGAATTTGCATTACAGATTTGTAACCAAATTCTTTTTGTAACTCAGCAACGATCTTCTCGCGATAGATGTTTTCCAAACGTGTCATCGCTTATACCTCTATAGGGTTTCGTTACATTTTTTGCAGAAGCGTTGCTTCTTGCCTTCTTCCGTGTAACGGTATCCCACACGCGTAGGTTTTGCACAAGCCGTGCAAACTACCATGAGGTTGGATACATGGATTGGCATTTCTTTTTCTACAATACCACCGGGTTCACGACGGTATGGATTCGGTTTAACATTGCGTTTAGCCATGTTAACTTTTTCCACTAATACTCTGTCGCTTTTGCGCAAAACCTTAATTACTTTTCCGATTTTGCCCATATCTTTACCGGTGACAACCATTACTTTATCGTCTTTACGAATACGGTACATTTTCATCGTTTATCTCCTATAATACCTCAGGAGCAAGTGATACGATCTTCATGTAGTTTTTTGCACGAAGTTCACGAGCTACTGGTCCAAAGATACGTGTACCGATCGGTTCACCTTGTTTTGACAAAAGCACTGCTGCATTTGTGTCAAACTTGATGTAAGAACCGTCAACGCGACGTACTTCTTTCGCTGTACGCACGATAACTGCTTGCATTACATCACCTTTTTTCACCTTAGAATGTGGAATTGCATCCTTTACGGTAACTACAATTACATCACCCACTGTGGCGTAACGACGCTTAGAACCACCAAGCACCTTAATGCAAAGCACTTCTTTTGCACCGGAATTGTCGGCTACTTCAAGCCTTGATTCTACTTGAATCATAGTCTTTTCCTCTGCTAAAAAATTTGCCTAAGCAAATTATACTGCTTTTTCGAGAATTGACACTAAGTGCCAACGCTTGTTACGACTAAGGGGTCTAAATTCTACGATTTCAACCTTATCACCAATACCACATTCATTTTGAGGATCATGCGCAGTAAACTTTGTGTGTCTGCGGATGTATTTCTTCAAAAGTGGATGTTGAACTAAGGTTTCTACGCGAACAACGATTGTTTTATCAGATTTATCTGAAACAACTGTTCCAACAAGCTTTCTACCTTTACGGTGGCTTATCGCTGTGTCCATGTAAACGCTCCTAAACCTTCACTTAGGCTTTTTTCACACTTTGTACTGACAATTCTGTAAGTACGCGTGCGATGTTTTTTCTTGTTTCCTTGAGTGAAGAGGTTTTTTCCAATTGACTTGTTGCGTGTTGAAAACGAAGATTAAACAATTCTGTACGTAATTCTTTTAATTTCGCTTGTAATTCACTAACACTCATATTTGTAAATTCGGGCTTTTTCATTATTCAAACGCCCCCTCTCTCACGACGATTACTGTTTTGCAAGGAAGTTTGTGTTTAGCACGAGTCAAAGCTTCGATTGCTAATTCCTTGTTAACGCCTTTGATTTCGTATAGGATACGACCAGGTTTTACTGGTGCAACCCAACCTACTGGAGAACCTTTACCTTTACCTTGACGGACTTCTAAAGGTTTCGCTGTAATTGGATGATCCGGGAAAATACGAATCCATACCTTACCACCACGTTTGATATGACGCATCATAGCAATACGGGCAGCTTCAATTTGTTGGCTAGTAATCTTCGCATGTTCGAGAGCTTTTAGGCCGATATCGCCGAAAGCAACTGTTGCACCGCGGTTTGCAGGGCCGCGAAGTCTACCTTTTTGCCATTTACGGAACTTTATTCTTTTAGGAGCAAGCATTATTGATCTCCCTCTTTATTAAGAAGTTCACCTTTGTATATCAATACTTTGATACCGATGATACCGTATGTTGTTAATGCTTCTGCAAATCCATAGTCGATATCAGCTCTTAAGGTTTGAAGTGGTACGCGACCTTCACGATACCATTCTGAACGAGCAATCTCAGCACCTGCTAAACGGCCACCACATGTAACTTTGATACCTTCAGCACCAAATTTACGAGCCATACCAACAGTTCTTTTCATTGCACGTCTGAATGCTACACGACGCTCTAATTGCATTGCCATATTTTCAGCAACTAATTGAGCATCTGTTTCAGGACGGCGAACTTCGGTTACTTCTAAAGCAAATTCTCTTCCGAATCTCTTTTTAAGGTCGTTACGTAATTTTTCAATGTCAGCGCCTTTTTTACCAATGATGATACCAGGACGAGCTGTTGAAAGAATTAAACGAATCTTCCCGCCAAAGCGTTCGATTTCGATTTTTGAAATTCCCGCTGTATATAAAAGTTTTTTTACATACTTACGAATACGGAAATCTTCTTCTACAAAACTGGCATATTCCTTAGCGCTAAACCAACGGGATTGCCATGGCTTGTTGTATCCTAAACGGAAGCCATAAGGATGTACTTTCTGACCCATACCCTACTCTCCTGCTTCACTAAGCACTACGGTTATATGACAAGTACGTTTTAAAATACGATTTGCTCTACCTTGAGATCTTGGCATGAAACGTTTCCAAGTTGGACCTTCGTTTACCAAAACTTCTTTAATGATAAGTGAGTCTACATCCATATTAGCATTTGCCATTGCATTGCTCATTGCTGAATGAACTACTTTATACATAATACCGGCAGATTTTTTCGGTGTAAAACGTAGTATATTGAGGGCATCTTCCACAGGGAGTCTACGCACTAATGCAGCAACTAAACGTGCTTTTTGTGCAGAAACTCTTTGGTATTTCGCTATTGCTTTTACTTCCATGAAATTCTACCCCATTACTTCTTAGCTTTGGTCTTTTTATCCGCAGCATGACCATAGTATGTACGTGTTGGTGCAAATTCGCCAAGTTTGTGCCCTACCATTGTTTCAGAAACAAATACTGGAATGAATTTTTTACCGTTATGTACAGCAAAAGTCAAACCAACCATTTCAGGTAAAATGGTAGAACGGCGTGACCAAGTTTTTACAACTTTACGGTCACCTGATTCAAGAGCACGTTCAACTTTTTTCATCAAATGGTCATCTACGAAAGGACCTTTTTTAAGTGATCTAGGCATTTATATATCCTCTACTTAAATTAGGCTTTACGACGTTTAACAATAAGACGTGAAGAAGCTTTCTTCTTATCTCTTGTTTTATAGCCTTTGGTTGGGATACCCCAAGGGGTAACCGGATGGCGACCACCTGATGATCTACCTTCACCACCACCTAATGGGTGATCAACCGGGTTCATTGCAACACCACGAACTTTAGGTCTACGGCCTAACCAGCGATTACGGCCAGCTTTACCTAAAGACACGTTTTCATGATGAACATTGCCTACTTGACCAACTGTAGCACAGCATGTTGCTAATACTTTACGAACTTCACCACTAGGTAGGCGAAGAAGTGCATATTTGCCTTCTTTTGCAACTAATTGTGCATAAGAACCAGCTGAGCGGCACATTTGGCCACCTTTACCAGGGTGCAATTCAATATTGTGAATATTTGTACCTACAGGTATTTTAGTTAAAACTAAAGCGTTACCTGGTTTAATATCCGCACTGTCGCCTGCATAAATTTTATCACCTTGTTTAATACCAACTGGTGCTAAAATGTAGCGTTTTTCGCCATCTGCATAGTGCAATAAAGCGATACGTGCTGTACGGTTAGGGTCATATTCAATGTGCGCTACTGTTGCCGGGATGTCAACTTTGTTACGTTTGAAATCGATTATACGATATAAACGTTTGTGACCACCACCACGGCGACGGCTTGTAATGCGACCATTATTGTTACGTCCACTTTTCTTAGTTAAGCCGATTGTCAAACTTGGCTCTGAACCTCTGCGTGTTACTTCAGCAAAGTCAGATACTGTCTGAAAACGACGACCAGCAGAAGTGGGTTTTAGCTTACGAACAGCCATTGCCTACACTCCCTCGAAAAATTCAATTGTATCACCTTGTTTCAAAGTAACATATGCCTTGCGATAGCCAGGAATTTTACCTTGAACACGGCCTTGACGAACGCGGTTACGGTTTTTCACAGTAATTACGTTCACACCTTCCACTGAAACGTTAAAAGCGTTTTCAACAGCTTTTGCGATTTCGATTTTATTTGCTTTCGGATGAACTAAAAATGCAATTTGATTTGCACCTTCGCGAACGAAAGTAGCTTTTTCCGAAACTAGAGGTTTGATTAATATTTGTGTGTAATCCATATCTGTCCCCTACTTCAATCTTTCTTCTAAAGAAGGAAGAGCATTTTGCAAAACAACAAATTGCTTGTGGTTAAGCACTTCGTACACATTTACTTTATCGGCAGTAATAACCTTAATGCCGGGAATATTACGAGCTGCTAATGCAACTGCTTCATAACCTTCCGGTGCAACTACCAATGCTTTAGTCAATTCTAAGCTTTTTGCAACTTGTGCGAAAAGTTTAGTTTTTGCTTCAGCTAAATTGATTTCGCTTACTACCATCATGCCGTTTCCTACACGAGAAGAAACTGCCATGCGAAGTGCTAAACGACGAATCTTTTTGTTAACTTTGAAGCTATAGTCTCTTGGTTGTGGCCCAAAGATAATCGCACCACCACGCATTTGTGGAGCACGGATTGTACCTTGACGAGCATTACCAGTACCTTTTTGTTTAAAAGGTTTTCTACCACCACCTGAAACAAAAGCACGAGTTTTAACCGAGTGAGTACCTGCGCGCAATGAATTGCGGTATTGACGTACTACAAGGTTTAATATTTCCGCTCTTGGCTCGACCTCAAACATTTCAGCAGCTAATGTTAATTCACCAGCTTCTTTTTTGTTTTGGTCGTATATTTTCACGATAGCCATGATTAAATTCTCTCCTACTTGACCTTATTGCTTGTGAACCATAACAAGTCCGTTCTTAGGACCTGGGATAGAACCTTTAACAAGGATAAGGTTATCTTCTGGACGAACTTCTACTATTGTCAAACCAAGCTCAGTAACAGTTTCAGCACCCCAGTGACCAGCCATTTTCTTACCTTTGAAAACGTGACCTGGGAATGTGTTGTTACCAATAGAACCACCTGAACGGTGAACTTTTTCAGCACCGTGGGTTCTGTTCGAACCAGCGAAATTCCAACGGCGCATAACACCTTGGTAACCTTTACCGATTGTGGTACCTGTTACTTTGATAGTGTCGCCTTCGCTGAACATTTCAACTGTTAATAATGAACCGAGCTCTACTGCAGCAGGACCTTCTAAGCGAACTTCACGTAAGTTACGGAAGTTACCAGCACCAGCTTTCGCAAAGTGCCCAAGATCTGCCTTGGTTAAATGTTTTTCTTTTGCAGGTTCAAAACCGATTTGAATTGCATTGTACCCGTCTGTAGCTTCAGTTTTAATCTGTGTTACAGAGCAAGGACCTGCTTTTATTACTGTAACCGGTACTGCCCTACCTTCACCTGTGAATATGCGGGTCATGCCTATTTTGCGACCCAAAATTCCCATTGTTTGTGACATGACTTACCCTCGATTATAGCTTAATTTCTACATCAACGCCAGCTGGTAAAGATAATTTACCTAAAGCGTCAACTGTTTGTTGCGTAGGGTCAAGAATGTCCATAAGACGCTTGTGAACACGCATTTCAAATTGCTCGCGGGATTTTTTATCCACGTGAACAGAGCGGTTCACAGTAAATTTATGAACTCTCATCGGCAAGGGAATTGGCCCTGCCACACCAGCACCTGTATTGCGTGCCGTGTCCACTATTTCCGCTACAGCCTTATCGAGAATGCGATAATCGTAAGCCTTTAGCTTAATACGGATACGATCACTGCCTACTGTTGTCATTGCTTCTCTCCAATTTTTGGCACATATCTTCTCTTTCATCCCAAAAAGGGCAACTCTTGAAAAAAAATATATTACCTTAGCAATATTGCACGGGTTCTACCCGCTTACCTAAACCATTCAAGTTAGCCACAAAAGCCAACTCTTTATGCCGCGCTTCAATGTTATTGGGCAATAAAAAAAGCCCCATAACTTTTACGTCGTGTGGCTTCAGTAGAGCAAACTTGCTGAGGGCAACTGCCCTAGCGCCTGCATCATAAATCTAAATGTTGTAAAAGAACATAAGATTTCTGAAACCGATTTTGTACAGTTTACCCTTATATATATTCATAATGAATATTATGAGGTCGCACAGAATCACCACGCCGAGATATAAATCTCTACCTTACAGCTCGCGAAGCCTGCGAACTGGAACGGCTGACAATGCAAAGCAATGGTAACGCCTGCACATGTCAACATCAAGCATTTCAGCTTGACACAGTACTCAATATTGAGCTTTAGAAGCCAATATCAAGCTCCACATGTTTGTGGAGAAATATTTATAGTGAAAAAGCCTGTATTTGTCAAGCTTTTTTTGAGTTTTAATTAAATTTTTTTAACTTTTTTACTTATTTAAAATTTTTCATTCTAACTATCAAATTAAATAGTATTTAATTTTCTCTTTAATTTCTAAGTTATTATTTTTTAATCATTATCTAGCTTATGAACAGCCCTTTTCCATATACTTAATTTGAGAGCAAACAAAAATATATTATTTTGCTATAATAATGCTTGACTTTCTAAGCGTGAAAAGATAATCGGTAAATATACACTGTAGCAAAACTACAGAATTCAGGTCACTTGGACGGTGATCAAAATATGGAGGCTTATTATGGCTTATAATGTTATTGTAGATGCAGACAAATGCACAGGTTGCGGACAATGCGTAGACATCTGCCCAACAGAAGTTTACGAAATGGAAAACGGCAAATCAGAAGCAGCACAAGTTGAAGAATGCCTTGGTTGCGAATCATGCATCGAAGTATGCGAATTTGGTGCTATCACTATTGATGAAGCTTAATTTATCAAAATTACCAAATATAAATACCCCTGTGTAGCAATACATAGGGGTATTTTTTTTATAGATTTTTATTACTTTATCTGCATACAATAGCTTGTAGAAATTTTACTTTCCTGGCATTTTTCTGCCTTTCAATTTCCAAATTTGTGCAAGAAGTGCAGCAACTGCTTTATACAAATCTTCAGGGATGATATCCCCAACTTCTGTTTGCTTATACAAAGCTTGTGCAAGAGGCTTGTTTTCTTTAATTGGAACTTGATGTTCAGCAGCAATTTCTTTTATTCTTAGTGCAACATGGTCAACACCTTTGGCAACAACTATAGGGGCAGCAGAAACGGTAGGATCGTACATGAGTGCAACTGCAAAGTGTGTTGGGTTTGTGATTACAACATCGGCTCTTGGCACATCTTGAAACATACGCTTAGACATAACTTCAAACATTTTTTGTTTCTGCTTTTGTTTGACGAGCGGATCACCCTCTGATTGCTTTGCTTCATCTTTGACTTCTTGTTTTGTCATTTTCAAATTTTCTTCATATTCATGCCTTGTATACCACAGATCGAATAAAGCAATTGCAATCATTGGTATTAGCGAATAGATAACAAGCCAAAAACCTTCTGTCAGCATATAGTGTGCAATGCCTGCTGCATCCATATAATAAAGATTAAGAAAGTTTGGATACTCATTCATAATATAATTATAAGGAATATAACCAATAATAAGCGCAAAACCAAAGCTTTTACCTAAGCGAACAACTGTTTGGGGCGACATAAAGAGCTTTTGCAAGCCTTTAAAGACATTAAAATTTTCCCAGCGTATTTTGAAAACTTTTGTTGTCCACAATTTTCCAACTTGCAAGCGCATTGTAATATAGACTGCCATAAACAACACGCACATAAAAGGCAAAACAAGCATTGCAAGTTCATAGGCAACCATAGTGATTATTCTATGCCCTTGAGCTGCATCAACTGGAAGTAATATCCCCTCTTCAAAAAAATAGGTAAAAATAACTTCCATTCTATCAACCATAACTGAACCATAGGCATAAAGCATGCAAACACCCACAAATATTGTGATTGTTTTTGACATCTCTTGCGCTTTTGGCACATTACCTTCCCCACGAGCTTTATTACGCCGCTTTGGGGTGGCCTGTTCGGTTTTACTTGGATCTTTTGCCATATTTTTTCCTTATTCCGTCTTACTAATTATTCCGACTGGAATATAGGGCTCATCGAGCGTATTATATTAATCATTAAATCATCAAGTTCTGTAACAAAGTTGAAGATTTCTGTTTTGAATAAACCAAATATTAAACTTACAAAAAAGAAGCCAATCAAAATTTTGAGTGGAAAACCCATTTCCATAATGTTCATTTGTGGTGAAACTTTACTCATCATTGCAAGCCCAACTTCAACTAAAAACAATGCAACTAATATAGGAGCAATAATTTTGATAGCAAAAGTAAATAGCATATTAGATAGTGTTATTACTTGTCCAAGAATAGGCCCATCCAAAATTATATCACCAGGTGGTATATACTTATATGTATCAACAAAAGCTTTTAGCATATATAGATGACCATCAAAAGTGAAGAAAAGCAAAATTGCCACCATATTAAACATATAGGCAATAACACCTGTTTGTCCACCCCCACCCATTGGGTCGGCAAAGTTGATCATACTAAAGCCCATTTGCATGGCTATAAGCTCACCGCCAGCTTGAATGCCTGCAAAAAAGAAACGAAGCACAAGCCCTAATGCTATGCCAAGAACAAGCTCGCCCAAAAGCATGAGTGCAATTGCAAATGGATGCGGTGGAAGCCCTACATCTATAACGGCAACATGTGGCCAAATAGCAAAAGTAAAAACAAGTGTAAAGGCTGCCTTCCATTGCGCAGGCAATGCTTCCATATTAAAAACAGGAAACATAAAAATAATCAGTGAAGCCCGCATAAGCGTCAACATAAATGAAAAAATAGTCGCGAGGTCAAATGTAAAAAGATCCATACTCAACCTTTTCTGCTTTTGCGGTTTATCTTCACAGCAAATGAAGAATTTATAAAATAAATAGCTATTTCAAAATATAAATCATAACAAAGGCGTAAAATCGTAATCTATATAGGGCATTCAACTACTTGTAGTATATACTACAACCAGTTCTCTAAACTTCCTACTGAATTCAATGCAAAGAAAGTAACAATCCCCGCAGAGGTTGAAAGGTTTAGCGAACGTATTGAGTTTTTCGTTGGGATTCTTACTCGATTACTAAACCTTGCAAAAACTTCAGCTGGTAAACCTCTTGTTTCTGGCCCAAACATGATTGAATCATTATTGGAGAATTCAAAATGCTGCAATGGCATACCTTGACGTGCTGAGGTGCAAACAATTCTTTGTTCAGGATAGGCTTCTAAATACGCATCAAGGTTCTTCCATACTTTTAGCTCAACATGCTCCCAATAGTCAAGCCCTGCTCTTTTTAGATATTTATCATCAAGGCTAAAAGCGAGAGGCTCTATGAGATGAAGAGGTAAACCAGTTCCGGCACACATTCTTGCAATGTTACCAGTGTTTGGTGGAATTTCAGGTTCGTATAAAACTATATGCATAAAAATACCTTTATAAGTATAGTTAAACAAAAAACCCTCTTTCATAGAAAGAGGGTTGTATTTGTAATGGTCGGAGCGACATGATTCGAACATGCGACCCTCTGGTCCCAAACCAGATGCG
>CAYJIN010000041.1:0-18532 GCA_964370245.1 uncultured Desulfovibrionaceae bacterium | reverse complement strand
GTAAGTAAGTCATTAGAATAAAGAAAAGTGAGGGATAAAGAAATTTATTCCTCACTTACAAATCCTTATAAAAGAAATAGCTTTTGCATTTATTAGAAGAGGCAAAAAAAGTTAGAAATAGAAATAATGGTTTTTCAAAAAATAATGCAAGTAAAAAAAACTTGCATTATTTCAGAAAAAACTATACGAGAATGAGTCTATTAAATGTTTATTGCAATAATGAGTATTTAATAGATTAAATCTTTTATAAAGAATGTAAATTATCCAGTTTCACATAGGAAAAAATATGTTCAAATCAAACTATCCATTACTTGGTATTCTTGGCGGCATGGGTCCATACGCAGGGCTTGACTTCCTTAAAAAAGTTTTCCAAAACACAAATGCAGGAAGAGATCAAGAGCATTTGCCAGTTCTCTTGGCTTCATTACCGCATGAAATACCAGGTAGACCAGAATACTTGTTGAAAATGCAGCCAGTAAATCCTGGTAAAAGCATGGCAGACTTAGCTATGTGGCTTGAAAGCGCAGGCGTAACTCACGCATGTGTTCCTTGCAACACAGCTCACGCAGCACCTATTTGGAATTTGATGCAAGAAGAAATGCAAAAAGCTGGCGCTAAAATTCAATTTATCCATATTCTTGAAGAGCTTAAAAAAGAACTTCAAACATATTTAGGCGATAAAGAAAATTTGCGTGTTGGTATTTTAGCAACTTCAGGCTCAATTCAAACAAAACTCTATGATAATTTCATGGAAGGGCAACCATACACTTGTGTATATCCTACTGAAAAAGCACAAGAACTTTTTATGGATAGCATCTTTAATAAAGAGTATGGAATTAAAGCGTGTTCTGACCCTGTTCAGCAAATTGTTCTTGATCAGCTTGAGCAAGTTATGAAAGATTTAGAAGCCCAAGATGTTGATGTTTTTGTTCTTGGTTGTTCTGAGCTTTCCTTTGCTCTTACTGAGGCAAAATATTTTGGTAAGCCTTGTTTAGATCCTATTATCTTGCAAGCTCGTGCACTTATTCGTGCAACTTACCCAGAAAAACTAACTAACATATAATTAGGAATGTAAAATGGAAAAACAAATCATTGCTTCTCCTGAAGCACCAGCAGCAATCGGTCCTTACTCACAAGCAGTATTATTAGGCAACCTTCTTTTCACATCAGGCGCAATTCCACTTGATCCTGCTACAGGTGAAGTAGTTGGCGCAACAGCTGCTGAACAAGCTGAACAAGCTTTGAAAAACCTTGGTGCAGTATTAAAAGAAGCTAAAGTATCTTTTGATGATGTTGTAAAAACAACAGTTTTCATCGCTGATATGGCTGATTTTGCTGAAATCAACAAAGTTTACAGCACATACTTCACAAAAGATTTTCCAGCACGTTCATGCGTTGCTGTTAAAACTTTACCTAAAAACGTTTTAGTTGAAGTTGAAGCTATTGCTGTTGTAAAATAGTTTTTTTGCAGGGTGCTAAATTTATATAAATTTTAGCACTCTGCTGTATAGTTTTTATGCGCTAATAACTATATTTTTTGAGGATTTTTATACATTGGGGAATGTATTTTTTGTAGATTAGGTATTGCTAGAAAGTAGAATCAATTTAATATAATTTTTTTGCCTAATCTTGTAATGTGTTTAGCCTCTTTTATTCTCGGGCTAAATAGAAATTGCTTTTTGTCATATTGGAGAATGTTATGTTGCTCGAAAGGAAACTTTATAGTACGCAAATTTTGGACTTGATTAAGGACGAACTTCTTAAAGGAACTTTATCGCCTGGTGATAAAATCAACGAAGCTCAACTTTCAACACGTCTTGGTGTGAGTAGAGCTCCTATTCGTGAAGCATTATGCCTGCTTGAACGCGAAGGGATTGTAGTTGCTAATGCTAGAGGTAAATCAATCAGAAAATTGACAGCAAAAGAAGCAACAGATACGTATTTAACAGGTGCAATTTTAGAAGCACAAGGCGTTATTAAAACTTGCCATCTCTATACTGACGAAGACTTTGAAGAAATTTACAACACTTATTCAGGTGTTACTGAAGAAATGGTTCGTAATAACGAACATTTAGCTGTAGATGAAAAATTTCATACACTATTATTAAAATACGAAGAAAATGAAGTTTTGGTTGCTTTATCAAGACGTTTATCACGTAGAATGTCAAAATTTTTATTGATTAATTATTGGCAAAAACTTTCATCTGCTGAAAGTTTCTATCAAAGACATAATGACCTGTATAGTATTCTTACAACAAGAAATCCAAAAGCTATTGAAGCTGGTGTGATGGAGCACTATAGAGCATTAGCAGAGCAGATTACAATACTTATGAAAAATGAAAGTTAAGTAGCACATTTTAACTTGAAAAAAATTTATAATTAACCTAGTTTAAAAAGGCTTTATATATAAGACTATATTGAGCAAATTTAGATGAGCATTTTATGCAGATTGAGGAGTAATATAGTGCAAGAAATTAAAATTCAACTTAGCGAAAATAAAAAGCAAATACCACAAGATGAAACTCAACTAGGTTTTGGTAAAATTTATACTGACCATATGCTTATCATTGATTATGATGAAGGCAAAGGTTGGCATGATGCACGCGTTATTCCTTATGGCCCCATTGCTATGGATCCTGCTTCAAAATGTCTTCACTACGGGCAAAAAGTTTTTGAAGGATTAAAAGCTTACAGAACTGACGATGGCAAAGTTCATCTTTTTAGACCATTAGATAACTTTAAAAGATTGAATTCTTCTAATGAAAGACTTTGCATACCAGCTATTGATGAAGAATTGTGCCTTCATGCTTTGAAAACATTGCTTGAAATTGATCAAGATTGGATTCCTTCAACGCACGGCACTTCGCTGTATATTCGTCCTTTTATAATCGCAACTGAATCAGCACTCGGCGTTGATGCAAGTAAACAATATAAATTTATCATTATTTTATCACCATCAGGTGCGTATTATGCTTCTGGTATAAATCCTGTGAAAATTTATGTTGAGAAAGATTATGTTCGTGCTGTTCGTGGTGGTTTAGGCACAGCGAAAACTGGTGGTAACTATGCTGCTTCTTTAGCGGGGCAAGAAAAAGCACATAAGCAAAATTATGCGCAAGTTTTATGGCTTGACGGTATTGAAAGAAAATATATTGAAGAAGTGGGTGCAATGAACATTTTCTTCAGAATTAATGATGAAATTGTTACACCTGAACTTCAAGGCTCAATCTTAGCTGGTATTACAAGAGATTCAGTTATAAAAATGTGTAAAGATTGGGGTTATAAAGTAAGCGAAAAAAGAATCAGCATTGATGATATTGAAGAAGCTTATGCTAATGGGCAGTTGCAAGAAGTTTTCGGCACAGGAACTGCTGCTGTTATTTCACCAGTTGGCATTCTAAAACATGGTGATAATGTTATGGAAATTGGTGGCGGAAAAATTGGTGAAGTTTCACAAAAACTTTATGATACTCTTACTGGAATTCAATACGGTAAACTTGAAGATAAATACAACTGGGTTGTAACACTCTAGTTTGTTTTATAAATAAAAATTTAGGCGTTTATACTATATGTATAAGCGCCTTTTTTTATGACTTATTCTAAAGTAGATTTAAACAATTTTGCAGAGATTGTAATTCCGATTGCTCCAATTATGATGAGAGGAAAAAGTAAATGTTGAATTTCAGCAAAAGTTGATCCTTCTAGAAATATTCTTTGTGTAAGTTCAACTCCATAACGTATTGGATTTGCGATAGTAACTACTTGTAAAAAGCTTGGCATGGAAGAAATAGGGGTGAAAAGCCCAGAGAGAAGAATCATCGGCATAATAGAAGAAAAAGAAAAAAGCAAAGCTTGTTGCATGTTTGCAGCAAATACTGAAATGCAAAGCCCAATCCCTATAACAGCAAAATTACAGCAACATAAGCAAAGATACATAAGAAAATAAGAACCAGCAAAAGGAATTTCAAACCAAAATTTTGCAACACATAAAACAATAGTTGATTGCACAAGCCCAACCAACATTGGAGGCAATGCTTTTCCCACAAGAATTGTGAGTGGTGGGAGCGGGCTCACAAGAAGTTGATCAAAAGTGCCTTGCTCTTTTTCTATGGCAATGCTTTGCCCTGAAAGAATAATAATTTGAATTACAGCCAATAATGCAATCATACCAGCTAAAATATTCCACCTTGTTTCAAGATTTGGGTTGAACCATGCACGTGAAGATATTGTAAGCGGTTCGTAATTTATGCCATTATTTTGCATAATATCTTTATTAAATGCGCTGATTATTTTTGTTGCATACGCAAGAGCTACGGAAGAAACATTACTATTTCTGCCGTCTACTATAATTTGCACATGAGCTTCATCTTGTGCATTTAGTTTTTCTTGAAAATTATTTTGAATGTGTATGATAACTAATGCTTTTTTATTGTCTAATATTTCTGCAAATTGATTTGAATTTTCAAGTGTACCTTTTTTATTAAAAACGCTTGCACCATCAAATTTTGCAAGTAGCATTTGTGATGCAGTGGAGCGATCATCATCAAGTATATAATAGTCGATATTGTTCAAATCAAAGGTTGCAACATAGCCAAAAATTAGAGTTTGCATTAAAATTGGCATCACAAGAATAATTCTATTTTTCTTGTTTTTCAAAATAGTAAGTAATTCTTTTTTTAGAAGCACGCTAATGATAAAGAAAAAATTTTGCATTATCGCTCCTTACTCAAGTGATTTATTAATTTTAAAACAAACAAGCGTAAAAAGTATACAAACATAGAGAAGCATAATTGATAAATCTTTTATAAGAAGTTCAGAAACATTTCCAACTAAAAAAAGAGTTTGCAAAACACTTACATACCATGTTGAAGGAAATATATGTGCTATATAATAAGCAATAGTTGGTGCACTTTTTAAATCAAAAATAAAACCTGAAAGCATTACTACGGGTAAAAATGAGGTAATGAGAACTATTTGACTAGCCAAGAATTGATTTTTTACTAATGCAGAAATAAAAAGCCCAATTCCTAGTGAAATAATTAAATAGATAGAAGAGCTTAGGATAATCAATGAAAGAGAGCCACGCATGGGAACTTCAAAAACTAAAGCAGAAGCGAGCAAGCAAAGCAAAAGCCCGCACAAACCAAGAATAAAATAGGGTAGTGTTTTACCTAAAATAAATTCTCTTTTTTTTATAGGGGTTACAATAAGCGCTTCATACGTTCCACGTTCCCACTCACGTGCAATAATAAGAGAAGTGAGCATACTTCCAATAAGGGTCATGATAAGTACAGTAACCCCAGGAATAAGAAAATATCTGCTTTCAAGATCTGGATTATACCAAATACGGCCAACTGCACTTGCTTGCCCCAGTTCAACGGTATTGACTTGCGGTAAAAAGCTTGTGTTGCCCATTCTTTCATAAAACCATTTTGTGATGGCACTCTCGAGATATATTTGCATAATACGAGCAGTATTCGAATCTCTACCATTTACAATAATTTGTATATTTTCAATGCCATGTGCTGATTCTTTTGCATTTCGACGTACTATTGCTTTTGTTTGCCCTGTTTTTATAAGGTGTTCTGCTTCTTGCCATGAATGCACAAGCTTTGGCTCAAAATAAGCTGAAAATGAAAGATGAGTATAGAGATCACGCGTGAGGGAAGATGAATTTTCTTGAACAATTGTCATTGGAACAAGCTTCACATCAAGTGATAAACCATAGCCAAAAAGTAAAAGCAGAAGAATAGGTAAGAAAATTCCTAAAGTAATTGTGCTCTTATCACGCAACATTTGTCTAGTTTCTTTTATTATAAGGGCTTTTGCTCTTTGCTTAGAGAAAGAATTTTTATTGTTTTGCATATTGCTTTCCTACAGCTATGTTTGTTGAGTTTCTTGGCGAGATTTTTTGATAATTCTGATGAAGGCTTCTTCCATTGTTATTGCTTGCTGAGTTGTTTGAATAGCTTGAATAGTTTGGACGGCCTCTTCTATTTCTTGTCTTTTAATTTCTTCTGGCTTCCCAAGAGCGAGCATTCGCCCATGATCTTGAATGAGCACTCGATCACAATATTCTGCTTCTTCCATAAAATGTGTAGTTACAATGATAGTAACGCCTTGCTCAGAAAGGTGTGTAATTCTTTGCCAAAATTCACGTCTTGCAAGTGGGTCAGCTCCACTTGTTGGTTCATCAAGGAAAAGAATTGATGGTTCATGCAAAAGCCCAACAGCCATTGCAAGCCTTTGCTTATAACCACCTGGAAGAGTTTGACTTGGAATGTTGAGATACTTCTGAAGATTAAATTCTTCTATAACTTTTTCTATTCTTGTTGTTTTGTAATTTCCTTTTAATTCATAAATACCAGCAAAAAAATCTAAATTTTCTTTTGCTGAAAGAGTTCCATAAAGTGAAAATTTTTGCGCAACATAGCCGAAGTTTTTGCGTGCTTTATTCGCTACCTTCTTTACATCAACTCCTGCAATAAAAAGTGAGCCTACACTTGCGGGTAATAAACCGCATAACATTCTAAAAGTGGTTGTTTTTCCTGCACCATTTGGCCCGAGCAAAGCAAAAATTTCACCTTTTTTCACATTAAAACTTATATTATCAACTGCAATAAAATCTCCAAAAAATCGTGAAACATTTTTTATCTCAATAATAACGTTGTTTTCTGTTTCATTAAGATGCTCGTCACTGCTTGCTATATTTACAACTGCTTTCTTTATAATTTGTTCGTTATTTTCTAAGGTATTTACTTTTCTATAATCTTTAAGAAGAAGCATAAAAGAATCTTCAAGATTTGATTTAATTTGTGTAGTTTCGAGATTTTTAAAAAATAAAGACAAATCATCTTTCTTTGTTAAATCAAAATTTTTATGAACAAAACGCACTGAATTTCCATGAGGTAAAGCGTCAATAATTTCATCAAATTCTAAGAGTTGCGATTGAAATTTTCTTGCTTGTGTGCTTTTCTTCAGTTTTACGCTATAAGCCATTCCTTGAGTTTTTTCAATAATTTCTTCAGGTTTTGCATGGGCAAGACTTTTTCCTTCATAGAGTAAAAGAAGTGAATCACACTTTTCGGCTTCATCAAGATAAGAAGTGCTCAAGATAATTGACATATTTGATATTTTTTTCTGATGCTGAATGATTTGCCATAATTCTCTTCGTGAAAGAGGGTCAACGCCTACTGTTGGTTCATCTAGTAAAAGCAGTTTTGGTGAAGAGAGCAAAGTGCAGATAAGACCAAGCTTTTGCTTCATTCCTCCCGAAAGTTTTCCTGCTAGGCGTTTTGTGAATGGCTTCATAGCGCACATTTCAAGAAGTTCATTGTATCTGCTTTCTCTTTCAGCCTGTGGAAGCCCTTTTAAATCAGCATATAAATCAAGGTTTTCTTGTACTGTTAAATCTTCATAGAGGCCAAATTTTTGGGGCATATAGGAAATGTTTTCGTAAAGCTTGAGCGCTTTATCTTCATAATCAATTCCCTCAAAAGAAAGTTTGCCAATTGTAGGCGCAAGTAAGCCTGCAATAAGGCGCAAAAAAGTTGTTTTCCCTGCGCCATCAGGGCCAACAAGGGCTATTATTTCATTTTGTTTCAGTTCAATTGAAAGATTGTCTAAGGCAATGAGAGGAGGCTCATTTTTAATGCTTGATGCAAAAATTTTTGAAACCTTATGCGCTGAAAAAAGCAAGTTTTCATCTTCTTGTCCTTGGAAGAGGATATTTGATTTCGCTGCTTTATTCTGCATAAAAAAACCTTTTACTAATAAAATTTATTCAAATTCATAGAGTGGTTGTATCGTAACGGGCATTCCTAGGCGTAAAAGATTTTCCTTATCTTCCGTATAAAAGCGAACTTCATAGACTAAAGCTGTGCGCAATTCAGCAGTTTCAACAGCTTTTGGTGTAAATTCTGCAACAGAAGAAATAAAACCTAAAGTTGCTTCAATAGGTAAATTGGCAAAAGAATCTGAATAAATAGAGGCTTTCATGCCTGTTTTGAATAAAGCGAGCTGTGGTTCTGAAATATAGGCTCGCACCCATTTAGGCGAGAGAATAGCAAGTGAAAACACTGCTTTTTGTGGTGTAGCAATATCGCCAACTTCAAGTAAGCGTCTATTAACAACAGAATTAATAGGTGATTTTAGATTTGCGTCATCAAGTTGCGTGTATAAAGAAGAAAGCAAAGCTTCACTTTCATTGAGCAATGCTTTTGCTTGGGCAATATCTTCAATTCTTGGGCCTATTTGTGCTAATTCAAGGTTTTTTTCTTCTAGTTCAAGCTTTGCGTTTGCAACATTTTTTTGCTGTAAGGCTTCTTCATAATCAAGCTTGCTTAAAGCATTTTTTTTATAGAGCTCTTCAGCTCTATTGAATTGACTTTTTGCAAAAATTGCTTGCGCCTTTGCTGCATCAACTGAGGCTATTGCTTGCTTTATTTCTTCTGGGCGTGTGCCATTTTCAAGCTTTTCAAGTTGTGCTTTTGTGGCATCAACACGAGCTCTTGCTACTTCAATGCTATCTTCAAGGCGATTTGTTTCAAGCTTTGCAAGAACCTGATTTTGAGTGACGATATCGCCCTCTTCAACATAAATTTCATTTACTCTACCTGAATCAAGAAAGGCAAGCTCTATTTCGCGATAGTCAACGTTTCCATATAATACATCAATAGATTTTTCTGTATTGCGCGTTTGATAGAAGAAAAAGATAGCAATTATAATGATAAAAACTATCAAAATTTTTGGAAGAATAGAGGGTATTTTATTGATTTCTGTCATATAAAACTCTTTAACATTTAGAAATTCATGTGTGGAATCTATATAAAATAATAAAAGCAATTTTGTATAAAATATCACATAATTGTGCAGAGGTAAAGTTAAAGGAAATAATTTTTCAAGGCGAACAAATATGAATTTGCTCACAAAAAAGCCCCTCCGTTCAATAAAGTAAATCTACTTCATTCGCAGAGGGGCTTAAATTTAGACTAATATAGCTATTAGAAAAGCATAGTTGCTAGAGGCGCACCAATAAAAACTAAAACTGCAATAACTATAAGTGATGCAGTAATGCCATATAATAATACATCTTTTTTGCTAATCCACTCCCAGTTTGCAAAAAGCATAGCTGCAAATGGCGAACCAGCTGGCGTTGCAATTGCAAATAAAACTGCATAGAAGAAACAAGCTAATACAGGGCTTGGGTTGAAGCCATATGCATTACAAACTGCAATAATAACTGGTGCAAATATTAGGCCTGCTGCAACAGAGTTTAAGAAGTTTGTAACAATAATTGCAAGAATAATTACTAAAACAAGTAAGGTTGAGAAGCCTAAACCGCCAAACCAATCACGTAGAACATATTCTAAGAAAATTGAAACATTTGTTGCAGGTGCATTAACCGCGGCACCAAATAATAAAGCAACTGCTATAAGGAAGAAAGTTCCCATTGGGTAAGCGGCCATTGTTGTTTGCAAGTCAGTAAGGTGCTTGCCTTTATATTGAATAAAGGTAAGAGCAAAAGCAAGTAAGCAAGTTCCACCAAAGATGTTTGCACTAAGAAATTGAGCAATAGGATTTGTTTTTGGTAAAATTCCAGGAAGTAGCATATATAAAGCGTAAAGCATGAAAAGCACAATAATTGTTTTTTGTTGCCAATTCATTGGCGGTAATTCGTTCTTTTTTAATATGTTTACATCAAAGTTTTTCAAAGGAGTAACATCAACTTTGAAAACAAAACGCATGAGCGCTAATAATATAAATAAAACAGAAATTGAAACAGTAATACCGAAGGTAAGAAAAGCTGCGTATGACATGCTTTCAACTTGTAAGTTTGGATTAGCTGCAATCATTGCATACAATCCACTTAATAAATAAAATGAACCACCTTTAATAGCATCAGTTGAAAATGAGCATAAAATCATAGCAATAACGTTCACAATCATCAGTGAAACATATTTATCGCCTTTTTTATAGCCAACGTCTTTAAAAATAGCGTAAACAGCAGGCCACATAATGAAAACTGAAGAAATTTGATCAAGAAAAGCAACAAGATATGCTGTTAGAAGAATAACACCAGTTAAAACCCATGGGCGACCTTCAACCATTTTGTGTGTCATTAAATATCTTGAAAGATAGGCGGCAACATTACTTTGCACGAGTGCTGCAGCAAATATATAAAGGAAAAAGATTTGAATAGTCATTGGGTTGCCAAGGAACATATTGAAAACTTGGTTGAAAGGAGCATAGCTACTTGCACCAAGCATAAATACACCTAAGAAGCAAGGCCATACTGTGCTTACAAAAGTCCAAAGATAGATAATACCAAAAAATAAACCGATAACGAGCATACCAGTTTGTGAAATGCTTAGCGCTATTTGCCCATCAATAAGGGGAAAGCCCATATCAATAAGTTTTTGTGTTGGTTCAACTAAAAGAGTTGGTGATGATAAGTAGCGCCCACAAATCATAATGGCAATACCTATGATTGTGTGAATAAGCTCACTAATAGAAAAGGCTGGAGCTGTTGCGGTTTTTTGCATGTTGTTTACCTCTGTTCATTGGATTTCTAAAGCTAGTAATTAGTTATAAAATAAACAGATTTGAGAAAAAATAAACAAATAATATATTTTGCTTCATTTGAAACTTTTTTTAGTTCGGATTCACAGGAATACGTATAAGTATAAAGAATTGAGTGCCTAAACAATGCTGTTTAGAAGATTTCTTGAATAGCTTTACGATAAGGTGAGGGAAAGGCAATTTTTTCTAAATCTTCACTTGTAACTTTTTTGAAATTTGAAAAAAATTCTGTTGCTTCAAGCTCTTTTTCAAGTTTATAATCAAGGTGTATTTTGTAAAAAGATGCAGTATTTCTATGGTTTGTGTATGAATAGGCTTGTGTTATAGCATGTTCAATTGTGAATTGATTTTGAAAATCTAGTTTTTTTTCTAATGGAGCTTGTGAAGAAAATAGTCTTATAAGTTCATCTTTGACTATTTTGAGATGTTCTCTTGATTTTGCAAGCATAGGGTAAAATACAAAAAGTCCGCCCCAGTGAAGATGTTTTTCTCTTTGCTGAATATAGATTTCATTATTTTTTGTTATAAAAATAAGTTCAATCCATTCTTCATAGATGAGCTTTTGTTTTTCTTTAGGCGATGGAAAAGAGCTTTGGTTTCCATTTTTCTTGGCTTGGCAAAATTTAGCAATAGGGCATAAATCACACAGTGGGTTTTTCTTGCAGATGAGTGCGCCTAATTCCATAAGTGATTGATTATAAAGACGTGCTTCACCTTTTGGAAGGCAAGCGTAAGCAAGTTCTTTTATTTTTGACTTTGCAGGATTTTTCTTCGTATCGCCCTCAATGCAAAAAAGGCGCGAGAAAACTCTATCAACGTTTGCGTCAATAGTAACAATATCTTGATTGTAGGCAATGCCACAAATTGCAGCAATGGTGTAGTCGCCAAGACCTTTGAAGGTTTTTAAAATTTCACTATCAGCAGGGATTGTGCCTTGGTGTTCATCGCAAATTTTCTTTGCTGTTTCGTGCAAATATCTTGCACGTCGATAATAGCCAAGCCCTTCCCATGCATGCATAATTTCTTCTTCGCTTGCACTTGCTACATCAAAAATAGTAGGAAAAAGCTTTAGCCAACGATTAAAATATTCCACACCACGTTCCATTTGCGTTTGCTGAAGCATCAGTTCAGAAATAAACACGTGATACGGTTCATAATCTGTGCGCCAAGGTAGAGCCCTTGCATTTTCTTTATACCATTTAAGTAAAGACGAGCTCAGAAGTGAAAAAGAAATTTCTGCGTGCATAAAATTCTAGTTTTCGCCTAAAGCAAAAATAGCGCCATTTGGAATATTAGGAATAATGCGTGAACCATACACAATGCAATGCTCTTTCATTGTCATTTGTGGCCATGCTCCAAAATTTGCGTTAAATGCTTTAAGAAGTGAAATTGCAGTTGGTGTAACCATTTCGCCTTTGCCTTCACTTTCAGTAATTTTCACATCTTTTAATAGATGAAGAACTGCTGGTGCAGGGGAGGATAAAAGCCCATGAGCGCATTTAATTTTGCCATCAGCAAGCGGAAGCGGCCCACAGATAAAATGATTTGGACTAAGCTTATCAAAAAGCATTGCGCAAAGGCAAGTATCAATAATACTATCAAGTGCGCCAACTTCATGGAAATGCACTTCTGCAACGCTTTTTCCATGCACTTTTGCTTCTGCTTCAGCAAGTAAAGTAAAAGCTGAAATGGCATATTTTTTTGCTTTTTCAGTCATTTGTGAATTATTAATGATAGTTGTAATATCTTGCAAATTTCTATGTGCATGCTCATGCGGAAGATTTATTCTTGCTTTGAAGCCTGCAATTTCACTATGAGAATGTGGGTTTACTGAAATTTCAGCGTTTACACCAACGTTTAGCGACTGATAAAGAGCAACTAATTCTTCATTAGAAGTATTTGATAAAGTTGCTAAACCAGACAAGAGCATGTCTCCAGAAATGCCAGATTGTGGACGTAAAACTAAAATTTTACCCGTATATTTTTTTTGATGACTATGGGAATGCCCGTGGCAATGGTGATGTTCGTGCGCATGCGAATGTTCATGAGTATGTCCGTCATCATGTGCGTGTTCGTGCCCATGATTATGCCCATGTGTATGTTTTTCTGTGTCTATATGCATATATCTATCTTTATTATTTGAGGTTATTTAGAACTCTAACAGCAGCACATGCAGCGCCATAGCCGTTATCAATATTAAAAATACCAACTCCTGGTGCGCAAGAAGCAAGCATTGAACCAAGAGCCACATTACCTTTTTCAGCAATGCCATAACCAACAGAGGTTGGAACAGCATAAATTGGTTTGTTGGTAAGCCCGCCAAGCACTGAGGCAAGCGCAGCATCAAGCCCAGCAACAACAACTACAACATCATGCTCGTTGATTTTTTCAAGGTTTGAAGTAAGTCGCCATAAGCCTGCAACGCCATTGTCTTCAAATAATGTAAAGTCAATTCCAAGATACTCTAGTGTTCTGGCTGTTTCATGACTTGTTGGTGCATCTGCAGTGCCAGCTGAAACAATTGCAACTTTACCTTTATTTTGCTTTGGTAGAGCAGAGGTATAGGCTGTTCTTGAAAGTGGGTGATAGTTTACCATGCTTTTTTCTTCTTCATCAAATAAGTCAAACACTTCTTGAGTGAGTCGAGTAAAAAGAATAGGGTTTTTATTGAAATGAAATTCACGCACAAGTTTTCTGATAACACTTGTTTCTTTTCCTTGGCAAAAAACTGCTTCAGGTAAGCCAATGCGCGCTGTTCTTGAATGATCAAAAAGTACATTTACCATAATATATATTTCTCTTTTTATAAAATGATTATTTTTATCTTGAAAAAATTTTCATATGCTTTATTTATAATATATGAACATTACAACACATAGAGAAAAATGGCAAGATTTGACAAACTTGCTAAAAAATAAAGAAAAAGTTGCTCTTGCTTGCTCGGGTGGCTTAGATAGTCGTCTTTTAGCCTATGCAATTTCGCAAGCAGATATTGATTATAAAATTTTACATATCGAGGGTTGCCACATTCCCAAAGAGGAAGAGGATATCTTGGCAAGCTTTTCAGAAGTTCTTAATATAAAGGTTGAAAGATATAGTTTTGACCCGTTAAGTCTTGATATTATAAAGAATAATCCTGTGGATAGATGTTATCATTGCAAAAAGGCAATCTTCTCTTTCTTACTTGAAAAATCAAAGGGATATATTCTTTGCGATGGAACAAATATAGACGATTTATCCGTCTACCGTCCTGGTTTACAAGCTTTGAAAGAGCTAGAAATCGCTTCGCCTTTTGTGGAAGTTGGCATCACAAAAGCAGATATCAGAAATCTGGCTCAAGAGTTGAATTTACCAGTTGCAAACCAAGCTTCTCAAGCGTGTTTGCTCACTCGTTTTGATTATAATATCAGTCCTACAAAAGAAAAACTTTTATGGCTTGACGAAAAAGAAAGAGCGCTCAAAAATATTCTTTCTACAGCTTTTCGCTTGCGTTGTGTTGCAAGCGATGTTTGGCAATTACATATTTTAGAAGAAAAAGAAATCAATAATAAAGAAGAGTTATTAGAAAAAATTGCAAAAATATTACCACAAACAGAAACTTCCTTTGTAGCATCTTTGAATGGCTATTTTGATAAGAAAAATTCACTTGCAAAATAGTTGTAGAGTCTAACAGTTTACAGAAAAACTTTGGCATGCTATATGCAATAATAGAAATATAATTGATAACAACGTCAAAAAAGCGACAATACTATGGCATTCAAATTTTCAATGGAGCAAGTTCTAAAATATAGAACTCAGCTAGAGCAAGAAGCAAAAATTCAATTTGCTCAGGTGGAAAATGAGCGTTTACGCGAAGAAAGAAGATATACTATGCTTATAGAATCTTTAAATGCAGAGCAATATCGCCTCTCCACCCTCCCACCAACTGAAATGGAAGAACGCTGGATTATTGAAAATTTTATCAAGGGCTTGAGGCAAGATTTAGTAGAATCTCAAAAATATTTACAACTCTGGACGCAAAAATCTGATGCTGCAAGAGAAGTTCTTACTGAAAAAGCTCGTGATAAAAAGATGTTAGAAAAACTCAAAGAAAAACAGGAAAGAAGATATGTGGAAGATGAAAAATACAAAGAACAAAAATTCTTCGATGAAATCATCGCTTCAAAACATTCAAGAGAAGACCACTTCAAAGACTAGCTCAAAAATGAATGGCTATCATCTTAATAAGATTTTAAGTCTTGTTATTTTCATTGCCAGCATAAAAATTGCTGTTTTAGTGGGCATTATCTTTATGCCTTCAAATCTTCCTGATTTTGATTTGTCTACACTTGTTGAAGCAATTGAAAAAGAAACTTTGTCAAAAAAACAACCATCTGAAAGCGAATTGAAACTTCTTGCTCGTCTTGAAGCACAGAAAATTGAAGTTCCAAAAAAAGAAGAAGTTGTTGAACCAACTTTAGAAAAAGAAGAAACTCAAATTTTTGGCGCGCAAGTTGCGCATGCGGCTGAAAATATTCCGCCAACTCCAAGTCCAGAAGCTGCAATTCCAAACACATCGCCATTAATTCCGCAAATTAAACCTATGCAGGCGCCAACTTCAGTGGAAAACTTTCAGCGCCCTGATAGCGCAATAGTTTCAGATATTCCATCGCCTACAATTGCAAATCCTTATATGCCAACTGATACTTTGGACTTGAAAGAAGAAGAACTCAATCGTCGTGAGCAAGAACTCAAAGCTTTAGAAGAGCAAATGCAAGCACGTATTGGCGAACTTCGTGGGCTTGAAAATGAAGTGGAAGAAGTTGTTGGTCAAGCACAAACAGCTGGCGATGAAAAATATACACATCTTATCACAATGTATTCAAGCATGAAACCAAGACAAGCAGCTTTAGTTTTAGGCGAACTTGACGAAAAAGTTGCAGTAAAAATTTTAGCTGGCATGAAAGCAAAAACTGCTGGAACAATTCTTTCTTATATGCAACCAGAACGTGCAGTAGTTTTATCAGAATTATTAGCATCTTTTGTGCGCTAATATTAAGCAATATAGCCTTAACACACTAAAATAAACAGTTAAAATTTATTTAAAATATTTTGCTTAATCCCATGAGAGAAAACTTGACAAATTGGCAAGAAAGAGGTAATGTTCCGCACTCATGGCGAGGTGTAAAATGAAATTTTCCATTCCATTATCGGAAATACCAGAAACAGGTATCGAAAAAAGCTTTGATAATCAAGAGCTTTGGCTAGAACCTATAAAAGAATTTAAAATTTCGTGCACTATACTTGAACCTATAACAGCGCAACTTTTCTTGTTAAAGCAAGGTGAAGGCTGTTTGATTCGTGGTTCTTTGTCTGGTAAAGTTGAATTACTTTGCGATCGTTGTAAAGACAAATCGGTGTATGAAATCTCTTCAAAATTTGAAGAGTTTGAAGAGCATCCTGAAGCTGTCTATACAGATGATGAAGGCAATGAAATTCCTGTCAATGAAGATGAACTTGTTGATGCAAGTTTGATTTTTCTTGATAAGTATTCTAGGGCTCATGTTGATTTAGGTTCTTTGTTATGGGAAGAATTTAGTCTTGCATTGCCGGTGAAACCAGTGTGTAAGGCGGATTGTAAAGGTATTTGTGTTGCATGTGGAGCAAATAAAAATGTTTCTGAGTGCACATGTGAAAAAGAAAATACTGATCCTCGTTTTGAAAAATTGAAAAATTTAAAGATAGCAACTAAATAAATTGCTTTCTTGCTTACTTTAAGGAGTTTGTCATGGCTGTTCAACAAAATAAAAAATCACGTTCACGTAAAGGTATGCGTCGTTCACATGATGCATTAACAGCTGTAAACGTTGTTTACTGCGCTTGTGGTGCACCTACTC
Source organism: uncultured Desulfovibrionaceae bacterium (assembly GCA_964370245.1). GTDB lineage: Bacteria > Desulfobacterota > Desulfovibrionia > Desulfovibrionales > Desulfovibrionaceae > CAYJAZ01. The sequence goes on along the minus strand of CAYJIN010000041.1, from coordinate 2,075 downwards.
GTTCACACTCTATTTGCCCAACTTGCGGTAAATACAAAGAACGTCAAATCCTCAATATCGAAAATTCTAACGCATAATATATGTCTGCAACAAAAATTGCCGTAGCGGTCGATGCAATGGGCGGAGATTTTGGTCCGTCTATTGTTGTGCCCGGCGCTCTAGAAGCTGCAAGGCAGCGTAAGGCAAAAGTTGTGCTCGTTGGCAGAACTGAAGAAATTGAGCCTGTTCTCGAAACATGTAATACTAAAGGCGTGGATTATGAAATAGTTCACGCTTCTGAAGTTGTTATGATGGACGAGAAGCCTTCTGATATTCTTAGAAGAAAAAAAGATTCCTCTATTCAAGTTGCTTGTCGCCTTGTGAAAGACAAGCAAGTAGGGGGGCTTTTTAGTGCGGGGCATTCAGGGGCTACTGTTGCATGCGGTATGTTTATTCTTGGTAGAGTGCCAGGAATTGAACGTCCTGCGCTTGCAACCTTACTTCCTACTGAAAAAAAACCAATTCTTCTTCTTGACGTTGGCGCTAATGTCGATTGTAAGCCTATCCACCTCTTTCAATTTGGTTTGATGGGCTCTACCTTTATGCAAGCAACAGCAGAAATAACACCACGCGTTGGCCTTTTAAACATTGGCGAAGAAGAAGGCAAGGGAAATATTCTTGTAAAAGAAGCTTATGATCTTCTAAAACAAGCAAACAAAATTAATTTTGTGGGCAATATTGAAGGGCGTGATGTCTTTGCAGGTGATGTTGATGTTGCTGTTTGCGATGGTTTTGTAGGAAACATAGCTCTCAAGTTAAGTGAAGGCCTTGCATTATCAATGGCAAGCGTTCTAAAACATGAACTATTAAATAATGGTGTTTTAGCTAAAATTGGAACATTTTTGGCTGCAAACGCATTCAGAAAATTTAAAAAGAAGGTTGACTACAGCGAATATGGTGGCGCACCTTTACTTGGTTTGCGCGGTGTTTGCATTGTAGGGCACGGTTCTTCAAATGTGAAAGCAATTACCTCTGGCGTTGGTATGGCGTATTCTACTATTGAAAACGGCATGAACGATCGCCTTGTAGAGGCATTACAACTCAATGAAGATATTGATTGTGATGCACAATTTGCTTCATTATAAAATTTATTTGCATACAAATCTAACTCATTGAATAAGAGAGTTTAAAATTTGTTATGCGCTTGTTTATAAGTAGGTATCTATGAATTTGTATATCAATAGTCTTGCCATATCGCTCCCTGAAAAAATTCTTACAAATTTTGATTTTGAAGAAATGATGGAAACTTCAGATGAATGGATCCGCACTCGTACAGGCATTGAGCAAAGACATGTGCTGAGAGAAGATGAAAATAGTGCTACATTCGCAATTGATGCTGCAAAAAAAGCTTTAGATTTAGCACAAATACCTGCAAATGAACTTACCCATATTTTTGTTGCAACTTGCACACCACAGATGCTTACACCTAGTATGGCATGCTTGGTGGCAGGTGCTTTAGAAATTAAAGAAAACAAACAAATCTGTGCACTTGACTTTAACGCGGCTTGTTCTGGTTTTGTATACGGTGTTGAAATTTTACGTTCCACCTTTGCATTGAATCCAAACGCAAAAGTCTTATTCATTACAAGTGAATCATTAAGCCGTCGTATGAACTATCTTGATCGTACAACAAGCGTTCTTTTTGGTGATGCCGCTGCAGCTTTGGTTGTTACTAATGATATTATTAAAAATAATAAAGAAAATCAACCACAAATCAAGATTTTAGATTCTCTTTGCTATACTGATGGAACTTTGAAAAATCTCATTACTATTGGTGGCGGAACAGCTTTAGTTGGGCATGTTGGCTACGAAATTAAAGAAGATTTCTTTTTACAAATGCAGGGTAGAGACGTATATAAAAATGCAATTCGCTCTATGTCACAATCTTGCAAAGATATTTTAGAGAAAAATGGTTTTTCTTTAGAAGATATTCGCTTTGCAGTTCCACATCAAGCTAATATGCGCATTATTGAAGCTGTGTATGATAAATTGAGTGTACCACAAGAAGCTCGCTTTATTAATGTGAATAAATATGG
>CAYJIN010000040.1:0-18650 GCA_964370245.1 uncultured Desulfovibrionaceae bacterium | reverse complement strand
TCAAAAACAATACCAAATGGATCTTCTACATAGCACATTCTGTAAGGTTTTTCATTTGGATAATATTCACGAATTGGCATTCTTTGTTTTCCACCATGTGCAACGATTTTTTCTACCATGCCTTCAATATCAGGATCTTGAATAGAAAAATGGAACATACCTGTTCTTATAAATTCAAAAGGAACTCTTTCTTTATTGTTTTGTTTAAATTCGAAAAGTTCAATTCCTATTCCATCAGAAGTAACCATATGGGCAATTTTAAAACTTTCATAGCCTGCGCCAAAAACTTCTTCACACATAATACCAATAGCGCTTTCGCTTTCTTCTTTTACTACAGATGGTTGCATAACCACATACCAACCCATTACTTCTTTATAGAATTCTACAGCTTTTTCTAAATCTGGCACAGATAAACCTATATGTGAGAAAGCTCTTGGGTATGCATTTTTTTCATTATTTTTTTCGTTTAAATTAATCATTATTAATCTCCTTTTTGTTCTGACTTAACAGTAGCACTTTTTTTAAATGCTGCAATAAGGTACTTTTTCGTACCTATTAACAAAAAGGATAATTTATTTTTCAATGATTGCTATGTTATTTTTATTTGCGTAGTCAACAGTAAAAGCACATAGAGTTTCTAATATAGGTTCAATGCCCTTATATTTTTCAGAAATTGAATATTCCACACGAAGGGGAAGTTCATTAAAATCAGTTCGCAATAAAATGCCACTATTTTCTAGCTCTTTAAGCTGTGTAATAAGCATTTTATGCGTAATATCTGTAATTGCTTTTTTTAGAAGTGAAAAGCGGTTATCTCCATGTAAAATATGCCATAAAATTCTTAATTTCCACTTCCCGCCTAAGATGTCATTTGTTAAAATAAGAGAACATGTATATTCTTCTTTTATTTTTGTCATTTGCCAACTCTCTTGTTATTTTTTTAAAAGTTAAGAAATACAAAGAAAATTGCTGATTTCTAAAAGTCTTTAGAGAGCAGTATCAAATAAATTTATTATTTAATCAAGCTGTAGTTTTATTGATTTATTTAGATTGTTTATTTCGGAAAAATTTGTAAAAGCGATAATTAACAATAAACTTTTATTTGCTTCTAGTTTATATAGAAAAATTTATTTTATCTTTCTGACTTTGCTTGACATTCTTCCTCTATAAGAGCAAATTAAACCAGCTTATGAGGTGAAAGATGAAAATTAAAAATATATTACTTGACTATGTAAGACCTGTAGAAATTCAAAACAGCATTGAAAGAAAAACGTTTGTATTTCTTTTTATTCTAACCTTCACACAAATTGTGGCTTTTCAAGCTTGGGCAACTTTATATACAAACTTTATTGTTGAAGTTTTAAATTTAAATGCTGCAGAAAATGGAATTATTCAATCTTTACGAGAACTTCCTGGACTGCTTGCTGTGAGTGTTATTTTCTTTTTAAAATTCTTTAAAGAAGAATCGCTAGCTGTTTATTCAGTATTTATTCTTGGTATTGGCGTTGCCATAACAGGTTTTGCCCCCAGCTTTTCTGGCATGCTATGCACAACTTTAATAATGTCTATCGGTTTCCATTACTTTGAAACTATAAATCAATCTATAACCTTACAAGCATTTTCAACAAAAGTTTCCCCTTTAGTATTTGGGCGACTGCGTAGCATTTCTGCTTTAGGCAATATTATTGTTGCGCTATTGATATTAGCATTTGCAGGCTTTTTCTCATATAAGCAACTCTATCTTTATACTGGCTTAGTAGCAATTCTTGGTGCTTTTTGGGCTATCACGAAAAAGCCAGATTTAAGTCTTTTACCTCAGCAAAAAAAATCATTAATTTTCAAGAAAAAATATTGGCTTTTTTATCTTTTGACTTTTCTTTCGGGCGGTAGAAGGCAAATTTTTACAATTTTTTCTCTTTATCTATTAGTGGAGAAATTTGAATATAGCGTAACTATGATTACTTTACTTTTCCTCATCAATAATACCTTTAACTGGGTATTGAATCCTCTTATCGGCAAACTTATTAATAGATATGGCGAACAAAAACTTCTCACGTATCAATTTTTGCCAGCAATAGGGATTTTTCTTGGCTACGCTTTTATAGATAATGGCATTATAGTTGCTGGACTATACATTCTTGATCAATTTGTATTCAACTTCAACATTGCAGAAAAAACATTCTTTCAAAAAATTGGCGAAAAAGAAGATATTGCCCCAAGCATGGCTGTTTCATTCACAATCAATCACATAGCTGCGGTTGTTGTTCCTGTTGTTGGTGGCGCTTTATGGCTTATCGACTATAAAATTCCCTTTATTATGGGCGCAGTTTTAGCTGTTATTTCTCTTTTCTTCGTGCAAAGCATCAACAAAGAAATTGCCAAAAATTCAAATAATTAGAAGCAAAAATAAAATAAGTTATATTTTTTTGATGAGTTATAATAGTGCAATCAAAAAGAATTATTGAGTTCATTTTTTCGAAGCAGTGCAGAAACTATCGAAAGAATTGGAAGTTCTATCAGTGGGCCAATAGTCAATGCAAGCGAAATAAGCGGCTCACTTGGAAAAACTGAAACTGCGATAGCAAGAGCTAGTGGAGAGTTACGTGCAAGCGTTGTCAAATGCAAAGAAACAAGCTCATCATATTTAAAGTTGACTATTTTTCCTATTATTCGAGTTATAAAAAATGTCACAACAAAAAAGAATAGTAAAGGAATAAAAAGTCTTAGAAGTAATAATGGGTTTTCTAATAAATTCTGCCCCTCTGAAGCAAACATCACAATTACTGCCAAGCAAAGAAAAAGCAGTTGTAAATTATCGCTTTTCTCAGAGAGAAAGTTTTTTATATTAGGTTTATTGGCAATCAAATATCTTGTAATAATTGCACAAAAGGCGGGTATTAATAGCACGCTTATAAGACTTACAAGAACATTATTCAATGGCATCTCAATTTCACTTCCTAAAAATAGAAAAAGATATATTGGAAGCAAAGCCACTTGAAAAACTAAATTTATTGGTAATATCGACATATTCAGTTCAAGATTCCCCCTTGCTAATCTTGTAAAAACTAAATACCAATCTGTGCAAGGCGTTACAAGAAGCATGAGCAAACCAATGCGAATTTGGAGAGAATCAGCAAAGAAAATTACACCTAATAAATAAGCAACAATTGGAGTTATAATAAAATTAATTAAGAGGCTCGCCGCTGTATATTTTACATTTTTTGTTGCTTTTTTTAGCTGATTTACCTCTACTGACAAAAATAGAATGTACAGAAGAAGCATCAAAAATAATTCAACAACCGCTATTGAAATTCCCCCTAAGCTCGTGAACATTCCAAGAATTAAACCTAATGTTGCTGCAAGCAAAATAATAAGAGGCTGGAATTTACTTATTAAAGACATGATGATTCCCTTGTTTATGATTTATTCTTGCAATTTACGTTGATATACCAATATGTCAAGAACTCGATAATCCTCTTGTTTGACATATTGAAAAATAAAATATACTTATACCCTAGAATTATTTGATTACATCTTATTTAACCTTTAAAATTACTACACATAAATCGTCATGTTACAACAATCATTACAAAATTTACTTCACCTTTATAGCAAAAAAGAAAATGAAGCTTCACAAAAACTTGAAAGCCGTGACTTTCAAGAAATGTCACTCAGTTTTATTTTTTTACTTGCTTTTGCTTTTATTATTTCAGGAATATTTTTCTTTTTTGCGTATAATTGGCAAGCCATTCCAAGTTTTGTAAAATTTGCAACTATTCAAGTTTTCTTTATTATGAGCTGTCTTGCTAGCTATAAACTGAAAATTGATTCTGCTATTGGCAAATTCTCTCTAACAACGAGTTCTCTTCTTGTAGGTGTATTTTTTGCTGTTTTTGGTCAAGTGTATCAAACAGGTGCGGATTCTTATCAATTTTTTACTTTATGGGCTGTGTGTATTCTACCTTTTGTTCTCATCAGTAAATTTTCTCTTCTTTGGATTTTTGAATTAATCCTAATAATTACTAGCGCATATTTAGCATGGAATACTTTCTATCGCTCCTCTGAGATTTATATGCTCTATCTTTTTCTTACTATCTTAAATGCTCTTGTATTATTTCTAAGAGAACTATTTGTAGATAAATTTACATGGTTAGACAATAAATATACCCGCTTATTCCCTTATGCTTTCTTACAAGTTTCACTTGCAGGATTAATTATTGGGCAAGCTTCTAATAATCCTCATATACTTTATGATGGCTTAGGTTTTCTTCTTCTTGTCGGTTTATTTTATTATTCACGCTATAAAATGAAAGACATTGTTATTGTTGGTCTTACAGTAATTTCTAGTATTATTATCTTATTTAGTTACACTATAATAAAAGCTGAAATAGATTTAGATGGCTTTATACCCCTTTGCTTCTTTGCTATTTTTTGCCTTTGGGGAACTGCGGCTTATCTTGGAAATCTGCAAAAGAAATTTAAAGAAAAAACTAAAATCCCTTATGATAATTTAGCTTCGATAGAAGATATAAACCAACAAATATCAGAAGAAGAAACTAGCACAAGTAAAAAATTATCAATTTTCAATACTGGCCTATGCTTATTTACTGCAATTATAACTTCTCTCATAATAGTATGGCTTTTTGTTGTTTTTATTGAATTAACTGATGCAGAAAATTCTTATTTATTTATTATTTTTGCAGGGCTATCCCTTGTTGCTTCAATAGCTTGTTTTAGAGCATATAAAAAAGATTATAAAGATAAACAAGAGCATTTATTCCTCAATCTTTACTCTGCTCTTACTTTGCTTATAACGGCTTATATTCTTCTTGCCATTGAATTACTTGTAGTGCATGATTTCTCGTGGGGCTCTTTATCACTTGTTTTTCTTGTAATAAATATCACTCTTTATCCTTTTGTTTCAGAAAATATTTCACGCATGCTCTTGCTTCTCTCTACTGCGATATTAATTTATTTTGAAATTTATGACGATTCTCTTCTTTTGCTTATCTTTAGCATAATTTCTATTCTTCTCATGACAGTTGCGTATATACTTAGAGATAAGCATAACATCCTACAATTTATTGCAAAATCTGCATTTTTACTCTCGAGCGCTAACCTCATTATTATGCTTGCAGATAGTTATTTTTTACTTCTACACGAGCTCAACACCTATTATTTCAGTATTTTTCTAGCCATTTGGATTTGTGTCATCTATCTATTATATACAATAAAACTCATTGGGTTTTGGAGAAATCTTAATTTCTTAGAAATTATTATGCATCTTTTTGCATTAATTGCTTTAGCAGGTTTTGCTCATTATGGTGCGTATCCTATTTTATATCTTATTGGAATACTTTTATTAAGCGTCTATATTGAAAAATTGTCCTTGTTGAAAAATACTATATTGTTATCTCTGCCTATACTCTTTTATTTTTACTATAGTCTTAATATACTATTGCTGTATAAGTCATATATTTTGATTACAAGTGGCGCTATTCTCTTTGTATTTTGCGCTTATATGAGAAGGAGTTTACAAAATGAGAAATAAAGTGTTATTAGCCACTTTCCTCTGCTTATTAGCTTTTTTCAATTATAGCATTTTTGCAGTGGAGCAAGATATCAAAAATGGTAGAACTGTGTTTTTTGAACTAGCCCCTGTTGACCCACGTTCACTTTTGCAGGGCGATTATATGAGTTTATCTTATGAAGTGTTAAATCAAATTCCTACACTATACGAAAATAGTGAAGAAAAAATAAGCCCGAAAACAAAAGCGCAAGCTATTATAGAGCTTGATGAAAATAACAAAGCTAAAGTAATTTCTTTATATAACACTGGAATGGAACTTGAAAAAAATCAAATACTCCTCAGCTTTACTTATGAGAATGCTTTTTCAATTCGAACTCCATTAACGAGAAGTTATTTTTTCCAAGAAGGAAACGCTGAACGATTTGAAAATGCAAAATATGGTGTATTCAAATATGCAAATGGAAAATATATTCTTACCAACCTTGCGGATAGTGAGTTTAAAATTATTCAAGCACAATAAAAAAATAGTAACTTATTTAAACTGATTTTCTATAAATAAATGTGAGTAGTAAAATACTCACATTTTTATTTAACCGCGAAGAGTTTGTGGAAATTGCATATCATAATGCATGCAGAAAAGTCTAAAAGCTGTTGTTGCAGCGGATGAAATTAATATATTTAGATTTAATCCTATGTCTATGTGATTAAGCCCAATAAATATAAAACCGCCAAGAACACTTGCTGAGGCATATATTTCTTTTTGCAAGACAAAAGGAACTTCTCGTGCAAGAATATCACGAATCATACCACCAACTGTTGCAGTAATAGTTCCAAGAAGCACAATGCCATACCAATCAACTCCCGCTGATAAGCCAACACTTGCGCCAATACAAGTAAACACACCAAGACCAATTGCATCGCTTACATTAATTAAGAATACATTACGCTCAACTGTTTTTGGCATAAATAGAACAACAAAAGTGGCAAAAATTGAAACTAAAACATACATGCCATCAGTGAGTATAAATGGTGGAAATCTACCAAGCATGATATCACGCATCGTACCACCACCAGCAGTTGTAACAAATGCAAGAATAAACATGCCATAAGCATCCATTTTTTTCTTAAAGCCTAATAATGCACCAGAAATTGCAAATGAGAAAGTGCCTATCATCGTAATTACATACAATAAATCGATATGTTCCATCATGTCCACACAAGGGTAAAAATACTGCGCAAAAGCGAAAGCTGAGAGTAGTGAAAAAGCTGAGAAAAGTAAAGCAAAAAGATTGTAGCAAAGCCGTTTTATTGACAACATCCCACCTTTTCTGCTAAACCATTTTTAATATTGATTGAGAAAAAAGAGACAAAAATGATATTAATTAAAAATGCAAATATATATAGTCCAGAACCTTTAGGAATAAAAGATATTCTTATACAAAATAATGAAATTATTGCTATTGGTGATGATTTATCCATACAAACAAATGCTTTTGATGTTGAAATAATTGACATAAAAGGGCAAATCGTCATTCCAGGCTATATCGATCAACACGTGCATGCGCTTGGTGGTGGTGGTGAAAATGGCCCGCACTCAAGAACGCCTGAATTTTTGCTTTCTGATGCAATTGCAGGTGGAGTTACAACTCTCATCGGCGTGCTTGGCACTGATGGCACAACTCGTCATCCTGAAAGTCTTTTAGCGAAAATTCGTGGCTTAAATCATGAGGGCATTACCGCTTATATGCTTACAGGTTCGTATGAATTGCCACTTGTAACTATTACTGGTGACGCAAGAAAAGATATTATTTTTATTAATGAAATTTTAGGAATTGGCGAATTTGCAATTTCTGATCATCGTTCTTCTCAGCCAACTTTAGACGAAGTAAAAAAACTTGCAAGCCAAGCAAGACTAGGCGGAATGCTTGCTGGAAAAGCTGGGCCAATTCAGTTTCATTTAGGCGATGGAAAAGCAAAACTTTCAATGCTTTTTAAAATTATCGAAGAAACAGAAATCCCCGCAAAACATTTAATTCCTACACATGTCAACCGTTCACATGAACTTTTTGAAGAAGCTTTAGAAGTTGCAAAATTAGGTGCATTTATAGACATTACTTCTAGCATAAGCATTGAAGGAAAAAATAATAATGAGCTCTTTACACCTGCAAAAGCAATGCGTGCGTGTTATGAACATAAAAATGCTGAAAAAATATTTAGTCAGCTTACTATGAGTTCTGATGGAAATGGTAGCATGCCTGTTTTCAATGATAAAGGTGAAACAATTGATCTTACCGCTGCAAAAGTAACAACTTTGCATGAAGAAATTAGAACAGCTGTTCTCCAAGAAAACCTACCTATAGAAAAAGCAATTGCAGTTTGCACGAAAAATCCTGCTATTGCGAATGGGCTCTACCCTAAAAAAGGTTCAATTCAAAAAGGCAGCGACGCAGATTTACTTTTCCTTGATAAAGATTTTAACATCGAATCAGTCATTGCAAAAGGGCGTTTTCTTATGAAGAATAAACAGCATTTAGCCAAAGGAACTTTTGAATAAAAGTTTGAAAATTCCCAATTAAACAAAAAAGCGCATTCTTTGGAGTGCGCTTTTCTTTTGAAATTTACATTTTATTTACTTTTGTGCCTGCATAGGTAAAGGCATTTTTTACCATGCCATAGAAAGAACCTTTATCAATGCCAATTGGTTTTCCGCATAAGCACCAAATTTTACCGTCACGCTCATCTACATCATACATTTTGCTGATGCGTTCTTTATGGCAACGCACAACTTCGCCTTGCCCAAGCTTTTGATATTTCCATAATTTGCGTCTACACGCAGCACATTTTATTGTTAACATGTTACCATTATATCGAAAAGATTATGAATAAGCAAGATTATTTTCTATTCGCCTTCTGCTTTCGCTTTTAATAAAGCTTCATCTTTTATATACACGGTTCGCCCTTCTAGTTCGATTGCGCCACATTCTGACAGCAAGGAAAGTTGCCTTGAAAGTGTTTCACGCGCAAGCCCAAGTAAACTTGCTAAATCTTCACGAGAAAGTTTAAATGGGACTGTATTTTCAGAACCTTCTAAAAAATAACGGTGTAGAATATAGCCTGCAACTCTTTTTGATGCATTTCTTTCCCCTTGGGCAGCAAGTTTATGTGTAAGCATTCTTTGTCTTATACTAAAAAGTGAAAGCATACGTAAAGCAAAGTCTGGTGAGCTTTTAACAAGTTCAAAGCAAAGTTTACGAGGAAAGAAAAGCGCTGTTGTATTTTCCATAGCTATTGCGCTAATAGGATGTGTGCTCTCTTGATAAACAGCAGCCTCGCCAACTGAATATCCTTCACGTGCAATAAGCACAACAAGCTCACGCCCATCAGAAGTAATTCTTATAAGCTTTATTGCGCCCTCAAGGACAATATAGAAGCCCTGTGCTTCCTCCCCTTCTGAAAAAACTAAAGCTCCTAGTGGAAACTGAACTTTATTTACCGTAGCTAACATTTTAGCAATGTCTTCTGTAACTATTCCTTGAAAGAGTGGGAGATTTTGAAGTTGAGGAAGAAATGATAACATATTGAGAGAGTCCTTGCTGATATAAAATTCAATAATAGCTATAAAACTAAAGATAAAAATCAGCACCCAACTTTATGTAGAACTTTGAATGCTGATTTTCATCTTATTAAAACTTATTTTCCAATTTCCTTATCGCCTTCCCAAACAAGGTCAGCTTCTGGAAGAGGTTTTAGGATATTTAACCATTTATGTGATTGAAGATATTCAGGATCTTGCTGTAATTTTCTTGACATTTCAAGAATAGGAGGAACCAGTGTTTTAATATCTTCTGAAAGAACCGCTGCTGTTGTGAAGTTTGCTGCTTCTATTGATAAATCAATTGCTTTTTGACTTGCAACTATAGAAGAAGCTAAAGTATCAAGAGCTTTTGCAGGGTTGTGGAAACCAACGCCATTTTCTGCTGAAACATAATCCCAGAATAATTGCGCTTTACGGATATTATCGCGAGCTTCAATAATCAACTCATTATAATTAGGAGCTTTTGAATCTGAAAGTTCTGCAAGCCTTGCTGCTTCGTGCGCTTTTACTGAATATTCTTGAGCAACAAGAAGTTGTTCATAAGTTCTTGATTGTGTATATTCAACACGTTCTTTCAAGTATTCAGGGCTCTTATCTGAGTGACATTGACGGCAAGCACGCATTTCAGGATCTTTCAACGGACTTGTCCACCAGTGTGATGACATTTTTTGTTTATCTTCAGCTAGTACATAAGGCATGTGACAATCTGAGCATGAAACGCCTGCTGAACCATGAGGACCATCAATCCAAGTTTCATATTCAGGATGTTGAACTTTTACCATTGGAGTTTTTGAAGCTGGGTGAATCCAGTCATAGAACTGCCCTTCAAAGCCTTCAATTTGTCCATCGCCATGTGCTTGATAATATTCATACATTTCTTGTGGGCCAAAACCTTCATCCCAAGGGAACACAGGCTTTTTAGAAACGCCTTGACCTGGATCAGTGAAATAATATTCAACGTGACACTGTGCACAAACTAAACTGCGCATTTCATTACGTGAAATATTATCAACATCTTTACCACTTCTCACTAACCAATCTTTTAAAGGTTCGCTATAGAGTTGAAGTTCCATAGTTTCAGAATTATGGCAGTTAGCACAACCGATTGTATCTTCAACAGGGTCAATTCTTGTGCGGAAGTCGTTTACATCCATTGCCCAAAATTCATCACCATACTCTTCAACAAGTGGCACCATTTGAGGTGTTTTACAGTTCCAACAAGTTGCAGGTAAGCCACCTTTTATGGAATAGCGGTTAATTCTGTCAATTTCTAAAATATCATGAATAGCTAATGTATGGCCACGCGCCTCATTATATTCATACATAAATGGATAACCAAGCCAAAGGTTTTTCAAGTAAGGTTGCGCATGCTTGAAACCTTTTCTTAAAGGATTTACATCATCATTTTTTCTATAGTTAATAGAGCCTTTATACTCAGTCATGATTTCAGTTTCGTTATTGCGCTCATAAGAAACTGCGTGCTGTGGAAATTCTTCCAAGAAAGGCGAGAGCTTATATTCTTTTTCGCCTAAACCTGTTTGATAAATTGGCGTTTTTAGCTCAGTAGTGACTTTACTATCATCGCAGCCTGTCAAGAATAGGGGGATGAAAATCAAACTACATGAGAGAAAATAAGGTATTTTATTCATAACTTACTATCCTTGTATCTATAGGTTTCATTCTTTGGTGTGGAACACTGCGATGGCATGATACACACGAGCCCTTAGACTCCATTACTGCAACATTCATGTTCGTCATTCTATGGCAACGAATACAATTATCATTAACAATTGTTTTCATACTTTCTGTTGCCATAACAGGAACATCATAGTCGCCTACTGTATTTAAATAAATATCAGTAGCCCCCAATTTTGCCTTTGTAAACAAATAATTCACGACATTATCATGCGGTAAATGACAGTCATTACAAGCTAAATCCGCATGCAGTGAAGTTTTATTTGATACTGATGCAGGTAACATTACATGGCATGATGCGCAAAAAGCACGCTCGTTTGTACGTTCAACAACATACATAGAGCCAGCAAAAGCGCTTACACCAATAACAATGCCAACAAGCAAGACAAGAAAAGACGAGGTTTTGAAATACTTCATACTTCCTCCTTATATCGCGAGAAATCTAATGATTTCTTTTTGCAAAAACCAGATTCTGTATATTCCCGTATTGAAAATTAACTTAAGCAAAAATAGAGAGATACTACTTTTAAAACCATATAATGCTAAACATTTTATTGATGTGATTAATGTCACATAGACTTACTTTTCCAAAGTAAAAAAAATCAATCTTTTTATAAAATCAAACACATATAAATTAAAATCCAAATATTACTTTTTAATGCTAAAGCAATAAACAAGGCAGATGCATATTTTTTTATAAAATTCTTGTAAAAAAGCGCTTACAACACATTGAAGAGGTTATTGTTGTATTGATTGTGAAATTTAGAGTCTATTTATGAACAGCATATCTCATTTTTTGAAAGAAATAAAGAAATAATTTATATTGTGTGAGAAGAAGAACACCGCCTAAAATTCCAATTGACCCAACAACTACTGCAGATGTAACCTCTTCTCCTAAAAGGTAAATTCCTAAAAAGACAGAAATTAATGTTGATAAGTTAATAAATATACTTGCTATTTGGCTACCAGCCTGTTTTACGCCATAGTTCCATAACAATACTGCACCCATCGAGTTCACCCAAATTGCAAAGAAAAAAGAACTTGCTGAAACAATATCAATTTGAGGTAAAGAAAAAGAGCCAACACCAATTGAAATAGCAAGATTGATAAGAGAACCTAAAAAGCAAGGCCATGCAACAAGCTCAACCAAACTTATTCCTTTGAGGGGTTTAGATATCATCAAAGTATAAATAGTCCAAGTAACTTGACCAAGCAGAAAAAGAAGATCGCCTCTATTATATTCAAAAGCAAAAATTTGAGTAATATGTCCACCTGTAATTAAATAAATGGTGCTGAGAGCAACAACAAAAATCCCAAACCATTGCAAGAAAAACAATTTTTCTTTAAATAAAAAGAATGCTGAAACTGAGATAAGTAAAGGGCTCACAGAAATAATTAATGAGCAATTTGTTACAGTTGAATATTCCAAACCAGCTATATTTACTGTGTTTGTGCCTGTTATAGAAAAGAAGCCAAGCACAAGATAATAACAGAAATATTTTACTGAAGGAAGTCGAAATTCTTTTTTATAAATAAGGTAAGCAAAAAGCGTAATCGAACTTATAAAAAAACGAATGAAAATTATAACAAAAGGATCTGCATAAGGTTGCAAGATTTTATTTACAGATGGATTTATTCCCCAAATGAGAGCCACTGCAAAAAGAATTAGTAACACTTTTCTATCAAGCAACATTTTTATAATTTCCTTTTCTAAGTATCAACCTAGTGCGTAAATATATTTTCGTAAAAAGAATTGATACTTAGTCACAAGACTTTTGTCAAGGAAAGCTCGATGAATAAATAAATTATTATTAACTACAGCAAGTATGGGTTCACATGCACCATGCAATGCTTTACAGCTTGAAAATTTTTCTCTAGAGAATCATGAACTTTTTCTGCTATTGAATGTGCTTCAACAATATTTAAATTTTTATCAACAGCAATTTCAACATCAACAAAAATTCTTTGCCCAAACAAACGAGTTTTGAGTAAATCTATAGCCTTTACACCTTCCTGCGCTAAAATATGTTCTCTAATTTCTTGCATTGTTTCTTCATCACACGCTTTGTCCATAACTTTATCAATGGAAGAAATAAAAACTTCATAACCCACTTTTAAAATAAAGAAGCAGATAAGAATAGATGCAAGCGGGTCAAGAATAGGCAAACCATGCTGTGCGCCTAAAATACCAATAAAACTTCCTATTGATGATAATGCGTCAGAGCGGTGATGCCATGCATCTGCCATCAATACATCAGAATTAATTTTTACTGCGGCTTTTCGTGTATACCAATACATGCCCTCTTTTATTAATAAAGAGATAATTGCAGCATAAAGCGCAAAAGATGTGGGAAGTTTCGCATCTAAATATTCTTTTGCATAAATTTTTTCAACACCTGAAAAACCAATGCCAAGACCTGTAAAAATAAGTAAAAATGCAAGAACAATACCTGCAATGCATTCATATCGTTCATGCCCATATTGATGATCTTTGTCCGTTTCACTTTTTGCCATACGCACACCAATAATTACAACAAAAGTGCTCAAAACATCAGAAAGCGAATGAACCGCATCAGAAAGCATAGCCATCGAATTTCCGAAAAATCCAGCAATAAATTTTATTGTTGCCAAAACAACATTCACGGCAATTGTAACAAGTGAAACTTCTGTAGCTATTTTTATATTTTCTTTTTCATTCATGAATAAGTTCCTTTTTAAATAAGAGAAAATACAATACTAAATTGCTCTTGAAAGTTAGTCAATCGTAACAAAAAAATAAATTATGAGAATTTAGCCTTTCTTTACATTTTAAAAAGCACATGTTAATATTCACTGAAAATTTGAGAAATAATTAAAAATTTAAATATTATGTGAGGCTCTATGAAAAAGGCTATTTCTTTATTATTTTTATTCTGTGCATTAATATTGCCAAGTGCACTTTTTGCACAAAATAGTGATAATTTTCCATACTATAAAATACAATATACACCACCAGATAGCTATAATGACAGCTTAGAAGTGTTCGTATCAATTGACGAAGAAAGATGCAAAGAGGCATATAAGGAAAACTGGTATAATATCTGCGCTAATAATGTTGGTGAAGTAGGCAAGAAAGTTGATTTTATTACACTTAGGCCTGAACTAGATGGGTATTGGGAGTGGCAAAACGAAAATTCTTTAATTTTTAGAAGAGCTGCAAACACTTATTGGCCAATAGCTCAAGAATTTTTAGTAAATTATACTGATGAAATTGTTCCAAACCACCCTTGGGATTATGCAAATTCATTTAAATTTACTACTCCGCCACAAGCTGCCACAATTGAAAATTCAAGATTGTGGACTGACCCCTCTGAAAAAGCAAAACATGCCTTCACCTTTAGCTTGCGCTTTCTCTATCCTGTAATAGATAAAGAAAAAATGATTGAAGCAATAAGCTTTGAACAAAACAAAAGCAATTCTCCTCTTCGTCTTGGTAAAGTTGAATACACTTGGTCACGTAATGACACGTATGTAAATATTAATGTTCCAGTTTTGGAACTTCCAAAAGATAACCTTATTCTCACTGTTAAACTTGATAATGTAAAGCAGTTTACTCAACATGGGGCAAATAAAGGCTTCACTGATTCATTTGCATTTCAAACAGATATTACAGGCTCTGACTATCTATTTGCTGTAAATAGTGCAAATCTTAATCTTTCCTATAACAAAAAATTAGAGCAAGAGTATGTTCTCACACTCACAACTTCTTTCCAAACAAAAGCATCTGATTTAGCAAAGAAGCTAAAAATTTACGCACTCCCTAAAAAAATAACAGAAGAATCTCGTCAAAATTACAATTGGGAACAAGCGCTTAATCTTGTGCGTGAAGAAGAAGTTGCATTTGAATTAGTAGGAAAAGCTTCTGATGTTAACACTACACATTCCTTTAAAGTTAATGCGAAACCTGAAACATTTATTGCTGTTGATATAGCAAAAGACCTTGAATCAGTTTCAAATTTAAAACTTCACGAAGATAAAACATACGTACTTTATGCAAATAAATACGAGCCAAAAATTTCATTTTTACAAAGCGGCAACATTCTTAATCTTGAAGGCGAACGTACTCTTCACATTCAAACAAGTCAACTTAGCGCATTGAAATGGGAAGCTGAACGTATTCGTATCCCTTACCTTTCAATGCTCACAAACGATTATTTTAACTTAGGTTACAGTAGCAGATATGACAGAAGAGATTTCCAAAATCTTAGCGATATCCAAACAGGAGAAATTGAAATTAACGGGCTTGGTATTGCTGATTCTAAAATTATTTCTTTAGATATGAGCCCATTACTCAAAACCGATGACAATGCAAACACCGCAGGCATTATCAATTTAAAATTGAAAGGTATTCAAGAAGGCAAAGAAGTTGTTTTTGAAGAAAAAATGGTAATGATCACCGACATTGGGCTTATTGTAAAAAAAGATAGCCTTGGCAAGCGCAATGTGTTTGCCTATTCAATGAGCAAAGGTACGCCTTTATCTGATATCAGTGTTGAATTTTTAGGTGCAAATGGTTTATCCATTACACAAGCAAAAACAAATAAAGATGGGCTTGCTGTCCTTGATTCAGTTGATAATTTTAGCAAAGATAAAGAAGCTGTAGTATTAGTTGCTTATAATGAAAAGACGAATGACTATTCTTTTATCTCAATGCATGATTTACATAGAATGGTTGAAACAAGCTCCTTCCAAATTGGCGGAAGGCAGTTTTCGCAAAGCCCATTGCAAGGCTATGTTTTCTCAGAAAGAGGTATATTTAGACCAAGCGACAAGCTAAATTTTTCTGCAATTATAAGAAATAATGACAATTCTCTTCCTGAAAATCAACCACTAAAAGCTGTGCTCTATGACCCACAAAACATAAAAGTTTTTGAAAAAAATTATACACTTTCAAAAGAAGATTTTGGAATGAACACTTTTTCATGGCAATCAAGCGCACAAGCAATTACAGGTTTTTATCGTCTTGATATTATGAGTAATAATTCTGTTATCGGCTCAACCTCCGTAAGCGTAGAAGAATTTCAGCCTGATAGCATGGAAATAAAGGCTGAAATTTCGCCTAAAAAAACAAAAGGCTGGCATGTACTTGAAGAGAATAAGCTTTTTACAGTAGAAGTAGAGCTTGATAATCTTTATGGTACAGGCGCACAGAATAGAAAAATTGAATCAAGCTTAACTCTAAATTATCCAAACCTTAGTTTTGCTTCCTATCCTGACTATATTTTCAGTGATCCTTATGCTTCAAACTATGAATTTTACAATTTTGAACTGCCTGAAATTACAACCAATGAAGACGGCATTGCAAGAGCTGAACTTAATTTCAATTCTTTTGTTGTAAAAAATGCAACCTATAATGCAACTTTGAATGTTGAAGGATTTGAAGCAAATGGCGGGCGTTCAGTGCGTACAGAAGTAAGCGCCCTTGTTTCTCCCGCAAAAACTCTTATTGGTTATAAAACAAAAGGCGAAATTTCAATTGATTATATTCCGCAAAGCAAAGATGCTCAAATTGAATTTATTACTATTGACTCTGATTTAAACCAGTTAGAAGACCTTGAATATACTCTTGTTCTTTCAGAAAGAAAATATATCAAAAATCTTGTAAGTAATAATCAAAATCAATATTCCTATCAAGATACACTTACTCAAGAAGAAATTAAATCTGAAAGAATAAAATCCTCAAAAGGGAAAATAGTTTGGGATATTCCAACAGAAAAAGTGGGGAATTACGTAGCTTTAATATATCCATCAAAAAGAGATAAAGAAGCAAAAGAATTTCCACTTGCTCAAGTTCCATTTACAGTTGTTGGTAATGAACTAAAGCTTGATCCGCAAAATATTCCAAGCACACTTTCTATCAATGTTCCAAAACGTGAACATTCATCAGGTGAAAATATCGAATTGGCTTTAGCTCTACCGTATGACGGCTTTGGGCTTATAACACTTGAAGCGGATAAAGTTTTGAGTCACACATGGTTTAATGCAAAAGCTGGTGAAAGCATGCAAGAAATTGAAATTCCAAAAAATTATGAAGGTAAAGCATATATTTCAGTTTCTTACCTTAAAAAAATCAATTCAGATAATGCATATCTTACACCTTTAGCCTATAGTGTTGAGCCAGTATTAGTAAATATTTCAAAGCGTAAAATTTATTTAGAACTTGAAATGCCTACACTCTATACGCCAACAGGAAAAGGTGGCAAAATTGAATTAGAACTCTTTGCAGATAAAGATTCAAAAGCAATTGTATTTGCCGTCGATGAAGGCATTTTACAGCTTAATGATTTTGCTTCTCCATCTCCTTTGAAGTATTTCTTAGAAGATAGAGCTTTAGAAGTTTCAACTTCAATGCTCTCTGAATTAGTTATGCAAGAATTAGCAAAAAATTCATTTGCTCAAATGGATGTTATGGAAAGGTCTGCCTTTGGTGGTGGCATGATGATGAGTAAAGCTAATGATTTAGCAAATCCATTCAAAAGAAAAGCAGAGCCACCTTTTGTGTATTGGTCAGATATTATTGATGTTTCATCTTCAGGAACTGAAATTGAAATTGAAATTCCTTCTTACTATAATGGTTCTTTGCGAGTGATGGCAGTTGCAGTAAACAAAAATGCTTTTGGCGCAACAAATAAAAATGTTCTTGTGAAAAACTCATTAGTTATAAATCCACAGCTTCCTTTAGCTGTAACACCTGGTGATATTTTAAATTCTTCTATTATGTTTGCAAACACAACTGATAAAGATCAAGAATATACGCTCGAATTTATTCCAAGTGATGGGCTTGAAATTCAAAATTCAGCACAAGAACTCCCAAAAACTCTCACTCTGTTGGCTGGGGAAGAAAAGAATATTCCAATAAATATTGTTGTGAAAGATGTTTTAGGTGAAGCAACTATTGCTGTTCATGCCTCAAATAATAGTGACGACTTCATAAAAGAAACTTCAATTTCAATTCGCCCAAGTTCACCATATATAACTGATCTTCTTATCGGCATCACAAACAAGCCAACAACAGTACAAGCAGAAAATGAGTTTTATCCATTTATGGCAAAACAGGAATTATCAATTTCTTATGCGCCAGTTCCTTTTATTCAAGCTTTATTAAATTATCTTGATAATTATCCTTTTGATTGCCTTGAACAACTTATTTCAACCGCTATGCCTTATATTGTTCTCAATGCTGAACCTACATTACTTTATGGAACAAAAGCAAAGCCTAAAGAAGCAGAAAAAGATGGAAATAATAAAATTAATGAAGCTTTGTATACTATTAGAACTTCAATGATTTATGGCCAAGGTTTACCGCTTTGGAAAAATGAATATGAGGCAAATGATCTACTTACTGTTTATACTGCTGATTTCTTCTTAGCAATGAGAAAAGCTGGTCTTTTACCTCCTGTTGATACAGAAGATATGCTTTTCAATACACTAACTGGAATAGCCGCAAAAAAACCAATTTCTATCGAAGAAGCGCGCATAACCGCATATGCAATTTGGGTGCTTACTCGTGAAGGAACTATAACTACACAATATATTGATAATTTAATTAATAATTTAAACAATGCACCGAAAGACAGCGAATTATACTCTATTGATAAAGATATTACTTCTATTTTCATCGCTGGCACGCTTGATTTATTGCATATAAGTGGCGCAGAAGAATTTATTTCAAACTTTGAACAAGACAAGAGCTTTTTCAATCAAGATTCTTTCTTTGACCCTCTTGCTGCACAAGCTTTTTATGTGCGTATATTAGCGCAGTCTTTTGCTGAACTACTTACAAAAGATGTG
>CAYJIN010000039.1:0-18963 GCA_964370245.1 uncultured Desulfovibrionaceae bacterium | reverse complement strand
AACGTAAACTTCTTGAAAAACAAAAAGAAGGTAAAAAACGTATGAAAATGATGGGGAACGTTGAACTTCCTCAAGAAGCTTTCCTTGCAGCTTTACGTGTTGGCGACGAATAATTGTAAGCAAAGCGAACAAAGCTTTAGCGAGCAAGCAAGAACCACGCTTCTTGCGCAGTGAGGATTTTGTGCTGAAAGCCAAAATCTATATTAAGTGATGAAAACTGTAAGTAAAGCAGATTAAAAAACTTTTCCTATTAGGAAAAACTCATTTATAACTTATCCTCACATAAGTAAGAAATATATATCTTAATTTATGTGAGGATTTTTATTATTAAAAACTTTATTATTCCTTATAAAATCTCTTGAGAATAGCTTATAAGTAAACTAACAACATGCTATACCTAGATTATATCATCAATATTAGCACTTGCTATTTTTTTTTATATTTGTTAGTTTTTTATATATGTCTAATTTTTTATAAAAGGATAAATTCGTGATTAAAGTTCTTATCGTAGACGACTCTTCATTTATGCGTTCCGCAATCACTCGCCTTCTTTCCGCTGAGAAAGAAATTGAAGTTGTAGGGCAAGCAAAAAATGGAAAAGAAGGTTTGGAAATGGCCAAAAGCCTTCGCCCAGACCTCATTACACTTGATATTGAAATGCCTATAATGAATGGGCTTGATATGCTTAAAGAACTTATGAAGACTAACCCAACACCTGTTCTTATGGTGAGCTCTCTCACAACTGAAGGTGCAGAAGCAACTTTCAAAGCATTAGAACTTGGCGCTTTAGACTTTATTCCTAAATATACTGATAATAATTTTTCAACAAAAAATTTACAAGATGAACTTTGTCAAAAAGTCCTTTTAGTAAGTAGACGCGCAAAATATATGCGCCATAAATTTGCAAGTGAAAAAAAAGAAGCTTTATTAAATAAGTCAAGCAAGACATTATCTTCAACACAGACAAGCTTTTCTTCACGTGTTGCTAGCAATACTTCGACTACTTGCAGTACGAGAACATCTACACAAACTCCTGCATTTACAAGCACAAAAAGCTCAACTCTCTCTAGTTCAACTTCCTCAAATCCTTTTCTAAGTTCAAAGGAAAAAGAAAAAGCTCAAACAAGTGCACCTGAAACAGATATACTCTCATTACCTCCACGAAGAGCCATCCGCTCGCTCATTGGTATAGGAATTTCAACAGGTGGCCCTCCAGCTATTCAAGAAGTTCTTACTCGTTTTCCTAAAAATTTTCCAGTTGCTATTTTAATTGCTCAACACATGCCTGCATCTTTTACAAAACCTTTTGCAGAACGCTTGGATAAATTATGTGAAATGCATGTAAAAGAAGCAGAAGATGGCGAAAAAGTTCAAACTGGCACAGTCTACATTGCACCAGGTGGCGTGCATATGAGTGTTGTTATGAAAGGTGCTTTGCAGCATATTAAAGTTTCAACTGAACCACCAACAGAAATCTATAAACCTTCTGCAAACGTATTGTTTAAATCCTTTGCAGAGCTCAATCCCAAATATGCCTTAGGAGTCATTATGACTGGTATGGGTGCAGATGGCGCTATTGGGCTTAAAGAATTTAAAGCAAAAGGCGGCACTGTTATTGCTCAAGATGAAGCAACTTGCGTTGTATATGGCATGCCAAAAGCTGTTATTGATGATGGCACTGCCGATGAAATTAAGAGCTTGAAGGACTTACCGCAATCCATTATAAATGCGGTATATGCATAACATAAATTTTTTGATAAAATATTACGGATAGTACTATGAGCACAGATAAAAAAACTTTTGATTTTCTCACACCAAATAAACCTTTTGTTGCCGGAAAAGAAACAAAGAAAGATGATGCTTTACGTCCAATGACTTTAACAAAAAATAAGCTGCCAACTACACCTCAACCAACATTTAAAGCTGGCTTGAAAAGCACTTACAAAACACCAGAACAAAAAGAGAACGAACGTAAGCAAAAAGAACTTGAGCTAAAACAAGCTGAAGAAAAGCAAGCAGAAATGCATAAAAAAGAGGGTGCACCTAAAGCACTTGAAGAACATAATAGAAGCAGTACTGAAAGCGCTATTGCAAAATCAACAACAACTGATTTACAAGCTGTTGAACCTGCAAAAATGCCCTCTATTCTTTCTTCAAAAACAAACACCTCTTCTTCTAACATTTCATCAAAAGCTAGTTCTTTTACAAGTTCTAGTTCATCTTCATCTGTGAAAAAAAATCAGCCCTCAGTTAGCTCCATTCTAAATGCACGTAAACCTGATTCACTTATGGCACATGATTCAAAACCATATACGCCTAACTTAGACTCACGAAGAGAACACACTACTACAAATCAAAGTACAAGTGCGTTTACTTCAAAAAGCGCAAGTAATGTATTAAGTTCAGCAGCAAAGACAACTGCTCCTGTGAATAGTTCAGCTCGTAATTCAGAAACAACTGCAAGCCATACGGCTTCAAAAGCTTCTGAAAGTATGAGCCAACAAGACTTTCTCAATTTGCGTGATTTTCTTTATGAAAAAAGTGGAATTTTTGTTACTGAAACACGTAAATACCTTTTTGAAAATAGGCTTACATCTCGCTTACAAGCACTTAATTTGAAAGATTATGCGGCATATCTCAATTATTTAAAAACTAAAGATGCAAGCAAAGTTGAACTAAATAAATTCTACGAAAAGATGACAACAAATGAAACTTCTTTCTTTAGAAATGTTCCGCAGTTAGATACTGTGCGTGATGAAATTTTTCAGAAAATTATCGAAAAAAACAAAAGTTCAAAAAAAATTCGTATCTGGTCTGCTGGTTGCTCAAGCGGTGAAGAGCCGTATACTTTTGCAATGATGCTTTCAGAAATGCTAAAAAATGAACTTTCATCGTGGAATATAAAAATCACAGCCAATGATTTATCGCCGGCTATGCTAAAAATTGCAGAAGAAGGTGCGTATGGTGAATATTCGCTTCGCACTACTCCACCAGAATATATTGAAAAATATTTTACTAAAAAAGATAACCTTTACTATATAAAACCTGCTCTTAAAAAGCTTATTAAGTTTGGGCAAATAAATCTTAATGACCCAAGCATGACATCAAAAGTTGAAAAATCTCAAGTGGTATTCTGCCGAAATGTTATTATCTATTTTGATGAAGATGTGAGAGATAATGTTGTGAGCGCCTTTTATAACAATTTAGAAGACGATGGCGACCTTATTATTGGACACTCAGAAACCTTGCAAAATATTGCTGATAAATTCAATGTTGCCTATAGAAAAGGCACCAGTATTTATCAAAAAATTCCACCAAAACAAATAAAATAATTACTCATTTACAAAACAAAAAACCGCATAATGCGGTTTTTTTATTAGCTTTACAACTTTATCTTTTTAGTATGAATCACCCAACAAAAAGCTTCATCATGCCATGGAGTTAAGCTGAATTTATTTTTTTATTATTTATGCTGTTGACATTGAATACACTTCATGCGGATCTAAAATAAGCAACACAGAACCATCGCCCATAATAGTTGCGCCTGAAATACCTTTTAAATCATGCAGATATGCACCAAGTGGTTTGATAACTATTTCTTGTCTTTCTAAAAGGCTATCCACAACAAGCCCTAAGCGCTTGCCACCATCTTGCAGAATAACAACTGAAAGCATTTCTGGCAATTCATCATAAGATTTTTCAATATTAAGAATTTCAGAAAGTTCAATAAGCCCTAAAACTTCACCACGCAAAGTAACGGCTTTTCTTCCTTTAATATCTGACAAGATTGCTTTTTCTATTTTTGTTGTTTCAGAAACAGCATCAAGTGGAATTGCAAAAATTTGGTCAGAAACATTAACAATAAGCGCATCGATAATAGCAAGAGTGAGTGGTAGGGAGAGGCTAAAACGTGTGCCTTTGCCGAGTTCAGTTGTTGTGGTAATTGAACCTTTTAGGTTTTTAATATTTGTTTTAACAACATCCATACCAACGCCACGCCCTGAAATATCAGTAATTTCAGCAGCTGATGAAAAACCAGGTGCAAATATTAAATCAACAGCTTCTCTATCGTCAAGGTTCTTTGCATCTTCTGCAGTGAGAAGACCTTTTGAAACCGCGACAGAACGCATTTTTTCAGGGTCAATACCTTTACCATCATCCTCAATTTCGATATAAACTGAGTTGCCTTTATGGTAAGCACGTAAAACAACTTTACCTTGTGCGGGTTTTCCTGCTGCAATGCGAACATCAGCTGGTTCAATACCATGATCCATTGAGTTTCTGATTAAGTGAACTAAAGGATCGCCGATAACTTCAACAACACTTTTATCAAGTTCAGTTTCTTCGCCTTCCATAATAAGTTGCACATCTTTATTACTTTTACGTGATAAATCGCGCACCATACGTGGGAAACGAGCAAACACACTTGAAACAGGCACCATACGAACTTTCATAATTGTATCTTGCAATTCATCAGAGATACGTGCAAGCCCATAGGTTGTTTCAGAAAGATTTTGAGCTACAAGAGCGATATTAGGGTCGCTAGTGCTTTCTTCTAATTGACGAGCAATCATATTATAACGGTTTCTGTTAATAATAAGCTCACCAATAAGGTTCATCAAATGATCAAGCTTTTCATGGTCAACACGAATTGTTGACGATGTTTTATCAGCTGGCGCTTTTGTTTCACCTTGTGGAGCTTTTGCATTAGCTGGTGCACTTGCTTTTACTGGAGGAGTTGCAGGCGCAGAATTAGCAACAGGTGTAGCTGGTTTTGCTTCTGGTGCTGGCGCTTTTGGAGCTTCTGCTTTAGGTGCAGATGATGCAGGTTCAGCTGATTTTTGAGCGGCTGGTGCAGGAGTTGGTGCTGAAGCAGGAGTTTGTGCAGGAGTTGGCGCTGGTGCCGCAACTGGTGCTGGCGCAGCATTTTTTATAGCATCGGCAAATAAATCGAAAGTAATTTCAATTTCTTGCTGAAGCAAATCAACCATCATGCTAAAGTCCATATCAGCTTGAATGCCTTGCCCAACTAAATTTGCAGTGCGGTCAGCATATTCAACAACCGTTGGCAAATTTGAATCTTTTGCTACTTGGCTAAGATATAAAATTGCTTCATGCATTTTATTTGCTAAATCTTTATTCGAGCCATCACTTTCAAGAGCGGCTAAAGAACTAAGCGCTTGCGCTCTATTCTCATCAACTTTAGCAAGATCTACATTTGAACTTGCTGCAGGGGCTGCGCCAGGCGCTGTATTAGCTGCTACTGCTTTACCTGATCTAAAGCTTTTTGGAAGTGCAACTTCTTCACCTGTAATTGATTTTTGTAATTGCACTAAAAGTTCGCTTGTATTTGAAGGCGCAACAGAAGAATTAGCTACATTAATCTGCTTTACTAAAACAGACATAACATCAGCAACAAACAATAATAAATCAACAAGTTCTGGAGTGATTTTAACATCGCCATGCCTTGCTTTATTTAATAAAGTTTCAGCTTCATGTGTGAGATTATTTAATTCTTTAAAGTCAATAATTCCACTTGAGCCTTTGATATTATGGAAATAGCGAAATAAGTCATTCACTACATTATTTGACGGATCAGGATCTTTTTCAAAAAGTAAAAGTTCAGCGTTAATGACTTCAATATTTTCTAAAATTTCTTCAATAAATTCTGGCAAATAAGATTCGCCAAAAGTAAGCAATTTAGTTTCTGGAAGAATTTCTAAGGTTTCAATCCATTCATTAAATGTCATATCACGGCCCAAATCCTCTGAAGCAGAAGCTTCATTTATTTGTTCAGGCGCACTTTCAGCAACAAAATCAGAGGCATCATCTACGCTATCTGCCTCTTCGCTAAAATTGCTTTGCGAAGGTGCAACAAAGGCTTCACCATTCAAAATAGCATCAAGCATATCTTTAAGGTCTTGATATTCGTTATCGCCATCTGTATTTGTAGCTTCAAGTGTTGTAATCATTGTACTTAAAGCGTCAGTAACTGCAAGGATAGTATCCATAATATCAGCATTCATGCCGATTGTGCCTTTGCGCATTTCATCAAGAACGCTTTCGCCTTTATGGGCAAGATTATTAATCTTATTTAACCCCAAAAAGCCTGATGCGCCTTTGAGCGAGTGCATAGGGCGGAAAATATCGTTGAGTAAATCTATATTACCAGGAGCTTTCTCAAGCTCAAGCAAAGTAGGCTCAATTGTTTCCAAATGTTCCCTTGCTTCGATTATAAAATCGCTAAATAAATCATCGTCTTGAAATTCTAGGTTCATATCTGTCTTCCGTTATATCTTAAAATTATTGAAGATAAAACTAACTTTTTCACAACAACTTTATCGTCACATTAAAAGTATTCTTTAGACCTTGATGAATATTTTATAGATTCCAGCTATCATTTAGAATTTTTTGAATCATCATTCTAAAGACAGTCTTACTAAAAACTACCTTTAGAATGAATATTTTTTATAAAATCAGAGTTTATGATTTCAATTTATAAAAGTTAATCAGATATTTTACTTATCTAATTCTTGAATAAATAGACGTCCAAACTCTTTTGTGCCAAAAGCTTTTGCGCCTTCTATTTGATTAGCTAAATCAGGTGTGAGCGTTTTCTTTTCAACTAAAGTTTCAAAAGCTTTTGTTATCATTTCAGATGCTTTTTCAAAACCAATATGCTCTAACATCAAACAAGCTGAGAAAAGAAGTGAGCATGGATTAGCTTTATCTTTACCAGCTGCATCAGGTGCTGTTCCGTGCGTAGCTTCAAAAATTGCAAGTTTTGAAGACATATTCACACCTGGCGCTAAACCAAGACCACCCACTTGCGCAGCTAAAGCATCAGAAATATAATCACCATTCAAATTCGGGCATGCAAGCACAGAATAATTTTCTGGGTAAAGCAAAGCATTTTGGAACATAGCATCAGCAATCACATCATTAATAAGAATTTTCTTTGGCGCTTCGCCTTTTGTGTAAGTAATATCGCCAAATTCTTCTTTTGCTACTTCATAGCCCCATTCTCTGAATGCGCCTTCAGTATACTTCATAATATTACCTTTATGCACCAAGGTTACAGATGGTAAATTATTTTTATCAGCATATTCAATTGCAGCACGGACAAGACGTTTCGATTTTTCTTCACTCATTGGCTTAATACCAAAAGCAGAATCTTTTGAAACATTTATACTAAGTTGTTCTTTCATAAAATCTGCTAAACTGATAGCTTCTTCTGATTTAGCAGCAAACTCAATTCCCATATAAACATCTTCAGTATTTTCTCTGAAGATTACCATATTAACTTTTTCAGGGTTACGGCATGGGCTTACAATACCTTTAAAATATTTCACAGGACGAATGCAAGCATAGAGATCAAAAACTTGTCTAAGTGTAACATTTAAAGATCTGAAACCTTTACCAACAGGTGTTCCTAATGGGCCTTTAATTGCAACATCAGCACTATGGAGTGCAGTAATTGTGTCTTTTGGAAGAAGTTCACCAGTTTGCTCATAAGCTTTTTCACCAGCAAGAAGTTCTTGCCAATCAAGACTATGTTCACCATTATAAGCCTTTTCTAAAGCTTTATCAACAATAGGACGTACAACTTGCCAAATTTCAGCCCCAATTCCATCGCCTTCAATCCAATAAATCTTCTTATCCATGTTCTATCCTATAATATAATTATTTATTTAATTTTTGCAATTTTTTTTCTTCCATTTTCTTCATATATTCTACATCTTGCCCAAGTGCAAGATATTTTTTAGTGTTTTCAAATAGATGACTTAAAATAGAATTAGAAACCAAAAAGCCATGCCTTGTAAGTCTTACATAGCCATGTATAATACGTATAAGCCCATTTTTGTGTAAAGCATGAATCAACTGTTTATTATCTTTTAGAAAATCTCTGCCTGTAATATCAGCAAAAGCTTTCACACGCATACCACGTGTTGTTCGCAGTCTTAGCATTATAAGCTCTATCACCCTGTCTTGTAAAGATAAATTCTCAAGGTCGTTTTTAACTGCATTATTTTTTACATTTTCTTGCCAAGTGAGTAAATCATAGGCATTTGTCCAGCGTTCATTTTTCACGGTTGAAGTGGCAGATGGGCCAAAACCAAGATAATCTTGCCCTTCCCAATAACCTAAATTATGATGACACTGATAACCCATCTTGCTAAAATTTGAAATTTCATATTGTAAATAGCTGTTTTCTTGAAGAATTTCTGCCCCTCTAATATACATATTATGCGCATCACGCTCATCAGGCAATTCAAATTCTTTATTTTCATAGTCGATAGCAAATTTAGTATCAGGCTCAATTGAAAGCCCATACATAGAAATATGATCAGGATTAAGCTTAACAATTTCATTTACTTGCCAAAGCCATTGAGAAACTTTTTGCCCAGGCAAGCCCCACATCATATCTATATTAATATTATTACAACCACCTTCTCTTGCATAAGAAATTGCATTCATGGCAGCAACATAATTATGCGAACGCCCAAGCTTTTTTAGCATTTCATCATCAAGGGATTGAATGCCAATAGATAGTCTATTGATGCCAGCACGTAAAAATTCACGCACTTTAAAGGCAGAATTGAGCGATTCTGGGTTAGATTCTAGAGTAATTTCAGCCTTTGGGTCTACAATAAAATATTTACGCAATTTTTTTATAATTTCACCAATAATTTGTGGCTCAACAAGTGAAGGAGTTCCCCCACCAAAAAATATTGTTTTTACTTTTACTTTTCCGTATTCTTGTGCACGTGTGTGAATTTCACGCATAAGACCATTATACCAAATATCTCGGCGATTTTCCCAATACTCTAAAGGAGAAATCTCACGAAAAGAGGACGATTCGCCAGAATCTTGCACCATGACGTTTGCCATTTCTTTATAATTGAGTGCCTCAGAATGAAAAGCGCAATAGTTACACTTTTTTACGCAAAATGGCACATGGATATAAATAAGCATTATTTTCTCTTTTGTTATAATTATAAAGGCTTTAGCGTTAAAATTCTATCACTCATAGCATGAATAACATTCATATCGTGCGAAATAAAAAGAAGCGAAAGCTTTTCCATCTCTTTCAAATCTTTCAATAAATTCAAAATTTGTGCTTGAATAGAAACATCAAGCGCTGAAACAGCTTCATCACAAACTAAAAGCGCTGGTTTTGAAATTAAAGCTCTGGCTATTGCAATGCGTTGTCTTTGCCCGCCAGAAAATTCATGCGGAAATTTTTGCGCATCTTCACATTTCAAGCCAACTTTCAGAAGAGTCTCAGCAACTTCATTTGCTAAACTCTCTTTTGTGTAAGAAATATTCTCTCTTTTATATTTAAGCAAAAGTGGCTCTTGCACGCTGTAGCCAATCTTCACTTTAGGATTGAGCGAAGAAAAAGGATTTTGAAAAACAATTTGCACTCTTCCAACAAAATCATCAAAAGTTTTCATCAAAACATTATCTATATATACTTCACCAGTTGATTGCGGTAACAAGCCTGTTACTATGCGTGCTAAGGTAGATTTACCACAGCCTGATGGCCCAACCAAGCCAAGAGTTTCTTGCTTTTCAATCACAAAAGAAAGATTCTCTAAAACAGGAATCTTCTCTTCTTTTGTTTTCATAAGCCCATGCTTTCTCAAATAATATTTTGAGATATTTTTACATTCTAAGGCATTTGACATCTATTGCAATTACTCCTATATTTGTAAAAGTCAATTTTTATATAAATTAATTGGCTTTTTTCAATAATCTTTAATACACTATATAGTGGAGTCGAAAATGTTACAAGCAAAAATTAATGGCATGTCTTGCCAACACTGTGTGGCAAGCGTTTCAAAAGAGTTAGAAGCAAATGGCGCAAGCAATGTTAAAGTTGACCTTGAAAAGGGTTTAGTTTCATGGGAAGGCGAACTTTCTCTTGAAAAAATGAAAGTTCTTGTAAGTGACCTTGGTTTTGACCCAGCTTAAACGCTGATGAAAAGCCACTTTAAAAAAATATTCAAAAAATCAAAAAAAAAGCTTGATATTATTTTAATTTCAGCATAGAACCTTTTGACGTTGGGACGTTAACTCAGTCGGTAGAGTACCTGCCTTTTAAGCAGAGAGTCGCAGGTTCGAATCCTGCACGTCCCACCATTTAGGAAATTTGCCCACTTTCGAGTGGGCTTTTTTTTATGCAAAATATTTCACTCATAAAAAATAAAATTCACTTTCTCTAAATCATCCTAAATTTCACTCTCTCATTTCAAGATTGCAAAGCAGATTAAATTTCAATAAAGCAGATTAAAGTAATAGAAAAGAATTATCGTTCTTCAAAAGAATCAAAAAAAAAGAAAAAGCGACAAGCTAAGAGAGTCTAAACCACTGTTATCAAGTCAGAAAATCTTTTCTAAAAAAAAGATTAAAAAAAGCTTGACATTAATTCGGTTTCATCATAGAACTCTTTTCACGTTGGGACGTTAACTCAGTCGGTAGAGTACCTGCCTTTTAAGCAGAGAGTCGCAGGTTCGAATCCTGCACGTCCCACCATTTAGAGAAAAGTGCCCACTTTGCGTGGGCTTTTTTTTTGTCTAAAGTTCGGTAAGAGATTTCATATAATTAGCTTACACTTTTAGTCGATGCTGATAATTTTTTTTGAACAAAATTTATCATACTACTATTAATCCTTGAAATTATAGAAAATTTTTTAAACACAACTCTCACCTTCTTACTAGACAGAAGAAAAGAGATATAGTATAAAAAACATGTTCTTTTTATTTATATAAAAAAGCATAAGGATAATATATGCAAACTAAGTATATTTTTGTAACTGGCGGTGTTCTTTCATCATTAGGTAAAGGTTTAGCAGCCGCATCATTAGGTGCTTTATTACAAGCACGTGGCTTAAAAGTTACCATTCAAAAACTTGACCCTTACATCAACGTTGACCCTGGCACAATGAGCCCTTTTCAGCATGGTGAAGTGTATGTAACAAAAGATGGTGCAGAAACTGACCTTGATCTTGGGCACTATGAACGTTACTTAGGCGTTGCCCTCACAAAGAAAAACAGCACTACTTCTGGTAGAATTTATTATGACGTTATCAATAAAGAACGTCATGGCGATTATCTTGGCGGAACAGTTCAAGTTATCCCACACATTACTGATGAAATTAAAGCACGCATCCGCTCTCTTTCAGAAGGCGAAGACGCACCTGATGTTGTTTTAGTTGAAATTGGTGGAACTGTTGGCGATATTGAAGGTCTTCCTTTCTTAGAAGCTATTCGTCAACTTCGTTCAGAACTTGGCCGTGATAATTGCTTAAATATTCACCTTACGCTTGTTCCTTATATTAAAGCAGCTGGCGAACATAAAACAAAGCCAACTCAACACAGCGTAAAAGAACTTCTTTCTATCGGCATTCAGCCTGATATCATTCTTTGCCGTTGCGAAACAACAATTCCTGCTGAAGTGAAAAGAAAAATTGCTCTCTTCTGTAATGTTGATTCTGACGCTGTTTTCTCAAGCGTTGACGTAAACAACGTTTATGAAGTGCCATTAAAGTTTTATGATGAAGGTTTCGATCAAAAAGTTGCTATCATGCTTCGTTTACCAGCTCGTAACCCAAATCTTACAGAATGGAAGCAACTTATCAACACTTGCAACAACTTGAAAGACAGTGTAACTGTTGGTATTGTTGGCAAATATGTTGAATTAAAAGAAGCATATAAAAGCTTACACGAAGCGCTTATCCATGCTGGTATTGCAAACACACTTACAGTTAAATTGAAATACATCAATTCAGAAGAAGTTACACAGAAAAATGCAAAAGAAATGCTTAGCGGTTGTGATAGTATCTTAGTGCCAGGTGGCTTTGGTTATCGTGGTGTTGAGGGTATGCTTGAAGCGATTCGTTATGCGCGCGAAAACAAAATTCCTTTCTTTGGTATTTGCCTTGGCATGCAATGCGCAACTTTAGAATTTGCAAGAAACGTTGCAAATATCAAAAATGCAACTTCTGAAGAATTTGAACCAGAAGCAGCTGATAAAGTTATCTATCTTATGACTGAATGGTTTGATTTTAGAACGCAAGCAGTTGAAAAAAGAGATGAAAAAAGCGATAAAGGCGGCACAATGCGCCTTGGCGAATATCCTTGCACTCTTAAAGATGATACACATGCAAAAACTGCTTACAAAGAAGAAAGCATTTATGAACGCCATCGCCACAGATATGAATTCAATACTAAATATCAAGAACAATTTGAAAGCCTTGGTCTTACCTTCTCAGGAACAAGCCCTAATGGCGAATTAGTTGAAATTGTTGAACTAAAAGATCATCCTTGGTTCTTAGCTTGCCAATTCCATCCTGAATTCCAATCAACTCCGATGAAAGCTCACCCGCTTTTCCGTGAATTCATTGCTGCTACACTTAAAAATAAAAAGTAATTCATAAAGAAATATATAATGACAAGTATTCAATCTTCCGCACAGGCAAAAGCTATTAAATTCATCATCCTTGATGTTGATGGCGTTTGCACTGACGGAAGATTGTTTTATGATTGCAATGGAAATGTTTCAAAATCTTTCCATGTGCTTGATGGCATTGGTGTTCTTACTGCTTTTAAATTAGGTGTGGGTGTTGGTATTATTACTGGCAGAAACGATGCCTTAGTTGAAGCACGCATTAAAACACTTGGTATTACTGATTATTACCCTGGTTGCCTCTCAAAATTACATGCCCTTAATGAAATTATTGCAAAACATAATCTTTCTTTAGATGAAATTGCATACGTGGGCGATGATTGGATTGATCTTGATCCTATGTTAAAAGTTGGCTACCCTATTGCCGTTCAGAATGCACGCCCTGAAGTAAAAGCAATTGCTAAATATATCACTGAATTAAAAGGTGGCGAAGGGGCTGTGCGTGAAGCTATTGAGCATATTTTTAGCTTGCAAGGCAAAACTGGCGAAGAGCTTTCAAAACTTTGGTTAGAAAGTTCAACTAAAGCACAATAGGTGCCTTTTATGAAAATTAAATCACTCTTATTTTCTTTACTCATTCTCGCTGCTAGTGGATATTTACTTACGATTTTTCTTGAAAAAAGTGAAACAGAAGAAAATATTGACTATCTTTCTACTTTTACAGGAAAAGACATTAAAGATCTGCAAGAAGATGAAAGTCTTGATTCACTTCAACTTGCGCTTGTTGATATTCATATTGTTCAAGGCACTGAAGGTAAAAAATCTTGGGAATTGCAAGCAGATTGGGGCACTTACATCCAAGAAAGCACAAATATTTTTACGCAAAACCCACTACTTACCTATACAAATTCCTCTGAAAACAATGAAGAAAGTCAGCCAATCTATGTAAAAGGTAAAGAAGGCCGAGTGCTTGAAAATAATAGCCTCATTACTTTAGAAAAAGAAGTAAGCATTTCACAAGATACTTTAGAAATTACAGGGCCTTTCCTTGAATTTCGTGTGAATGAAGATCAAGCAAATCTTCCGCAAGGAAGCCTTCTTACAAGCCCTACTATGCTTGGAAAAGCAGATGTTCTTTCATGGGATTTAGCAAAAAACAATTTACAAGCAGAAAAAGAAGTTGTACTTATTATAAATAATGATAACAAAACTTACACACTTGATTATGAAATAAAACAAGCACCTAAATTTTAAGTGCTTATTAATTTTAGAAAAAAAGAGTGAAGCTATACTCTTATAAGGATAGATTATGCCACGTTTCATTTATTCCGCTTTATGTTTTGGTTTAGCTCTATGCACACAAGCGCATTTTGCCTTTGCAGCACCAAGTGGAACTATGCCTACAGGCGATGTTCCAACAAAAATTAATGCTGACAATATGGATTACAATTCTGAAAAAAATACCATTCTTTTCAGTGGCGATGTGTATGTTGAACGTGCAGACTTTAGCTTATGGGCTGATTATATTACTGTTTTCCTTAAAGATACAAATGATAAAACAGAAGAAGAAAGCCATGATCCAATGGCTAGCATGAAATCAGGCGATATTGATAAAATTATTGCCGATGATAATGTTCGTATGAAATATCAAACAAACACAGGAAAAGCAGGAAAAGCAATTTATGAAGCAAAAACTGCAACCCTTATTATGCAAGAAAATCCATTACTTATGGATGGAGACAATTCAATTACTGGCGAAGAAATTCGTTACTATATGAATGAAAACAGAAGTGAAATCATTGGTGGTAAAAAAAGAGTGGAAGCATTCTTTTCAACCGATGATGCTGATTTAAAATAATTATTATACACGAGTAAAAATACTAATGGCTATACTTGAAGCAAAAAACCTAGCAAAACGCTATGGGCAAAAAGAAGTTGTTTCTGATGTTTCTATTTGCATGCATCAAAAAGAAATTGTTGGCTTACTAGGACCAAATGGGGCTGGTAAAACAACAACATTCTATATGCTTACAGGAATTATTAATCCAACAAAAGGTAATGTATATCTTGATAATCAAGATATCACAAAGCTTGCGCTTTTCCGTCGTGCAAGAACAGGTTTATCTTACCTTCCACAAGAATCTTCAATTTTCAAGAAACTTACTGTATATCAAAATCTTCAAATAATTCTTGAGCATACAAATCTTTCAAAAAAAGAACAAAAGATGAAAGCTTATGCACTTTTAGATGAATTTAGGCTTACACATCTTGAAAAATCTTACGCATCCTACCTTTCAGGCGGCGAAAGACGCAGGCTTGAAATTGCGCGCTGTCTTATTAGAGAACCTGAATTTGTTTTGCTTGATGAACCTTTTGCAGGGATTGACCCCCTTGCAGTTGACGACATTCAAGAAATTATTCGTCATCTAAAAGAAAAGGAAATCGGCGTTCTTATTTCTGATCATAACGTGCGTGAAACTTTGCAAATATGCGATAGAGCGTATCTTATGTATCAAGGACGTGTGCTTTTAGAGGGCGATCCTGAAACAATTAAGAATGATGATAGAGCAAAAAACGTTTATCTTGGAAACATGTTTTCCGCCTAATTCCCGCTAACTAACTACACATATGCTTTTCAACTGGCAATATTTTGCTTGCCATACAAAAAAAGTATATGTATTATTTGCGCAGTATTTTACTGCTAACCTAAAATATTTAATGAGATTTTCACATGACAACAAACTTTATTGCAATGATTCTAGAAGCTAGTCTTATATCACAATTAGTTTTAGTATTTTTACTTTTTATGTCTATCGGTTCATGGACAATTATTTTTATAAAATATCGCTCTTTACATGTAGCAAAATTCAAAACTATTGATGGCATTAAAAAATTTGAAGACGCAAATAACTTGCGTGAAGCTGTTCAAGCCATCAGCACAGAGCCTGATTCACCGCTTTATCTTATCACTCAACGTGGCGTAAAAGAATTTAATGCATCTCGTGAAGCTGGCATTCCTAATGAAATTGTTGTGCAAAACGTTGACCGTTCATTAGGGCAAGGCATTGGCTTTGAATGGACACGCCTAAACAGCAAAATGTCGCTTTTAGCAACTTGCTCTAACACCGCACCATTTATTGGTTTATTTGGTACTGTTTGGGGAATTTTAGATTCTTTCCATGCAATCGGCCTTATGAAATCAGCCTCTCTTGCAACTGTAGCGCCTGGTATTTCAGAAGCACTTATCGCAACTGCAGTTGGCTTATTTGTTGCTATTCCGGCATCAATGGCTTACAACGCTTACACTGGTCGCATTGCAGATGTTGAAGCTTTGCTTCATAACTTCTCTTCTTCATTCATCAACAGAGTTCAACACGAGCTTGGAAAATAGGGGCAAAATATGGGAGCGCAACTTGGTTCTAGAGGGCGTTTTGTTGCTGAAATAAATATTACGCCTTTTGTTGACGTTATGCTCGTGCTACTTATCATTTTCATGGTAACAGCACCAATGATGCAAGAAGGTATTGATATTCAATTACCACAAACAAAGGAAGTTGACACACTTCCCACTGAAACAGAAAATCTTGTTATCAGCATTACAAAAGAAGGATCAATCTATATTGATACTTATGAAGTTCCTTTTGAAGAAGTGCAAGCACGTTTAGTTGCGCTTATTGAAACAAAGGATAGACCTGTTTACTTGCAAGCCGATAAAGAAATTGCTTTTGATTTGGTTGTGCGTGTTATGGGTGAAATAAAAGCTGCAGGCATTGCGAATATGGGTATTGTTGCCCGTCGTGATGAAAATGCACAACAATAAGGTTTTTATGGAAAAAACTTCCTCACTCCTACTCTCGCTTTCCTTGCATGCTATCATTTTATTTATGATACTGTTTTGGCCTGCTCAATCTACACTTGATTTAGATAGAGAAATATATCAAGTATCTTTGGTTATGGGCGATATGGGTGGTGAAGGCTTAGCTTCAGCCGTTTTAGGCGCACGCCCAAATGAAGTAAAAGATGTAAAGAATCAAAATAGTCAAGAAGCATTGCCAAACGAGCAAAAAAATGTTATTGAAGAAGAAGTAAAGCAAGCTCCTGCTCCAAAAGAAGATATTCCAGCAGAAGAAGTGCCTGTGCCTACGCCTGAATCTTTACCAACGCCGACTCCGCCTCCTGCTGTTCCTCAACCTGAACCAGAAGCACTTTTGCCAAGTCCTCCAAAAGAAGAAGAGGCAAAACCAGAACCGGAACCTAAACCCGAGCCAAAACCAGAACCTAAACCAGAGCCAAAGCCTGAACCTAAACCCGAGCCAAAGCCTGAGCCTAAAACAGAGCCTAAACCAGAACCAAAGCCTGAACCTAAAGAAGAAAGTTCGTCTACAAATAAAACACCAGCAAAAACTGAAACCAAAAAAGAACCTGCAAAACCATCAAAACCTGCTTCAGCAGCAAGTTCAGCGCTTGCTGACTTGAAACAACAAGTTGGAAATAGCAAAAATCCAAGTGTTGGCGGTGGTGCCGGAACAGGCACTGGCCCAGGTGGCGGTGGTATTTATGACATTTATATGGCGCAAGTTATGCTTGTGGTTCAAAATGCTTGGTCAATGCCGACATATTCACGCGAACAATTTACAACTCAAATTGCTGTTCAACTTGACGCGCAAGGTAAAATCCTTGATACTAAAATTGCTAAATCATCTGGCAGGGCTGACTTTGATGCCTCTGCTATGAATACATTGATTAGACTTGGCTCTCTTCCCGCTCCTCCTAATGCGGATTTAAGAAATATTATTATTGCCTTTAACTCAGCGCAATAAAAAAATCATCTAATCTATTGGTTTAACATAATAAATAAAAAAGTACTTGCAATTAATTTTTATTTTGTCTACAGTACTTGTGAAATTAAAAATGGGGTTAAATTATGACTCGTAAAGACAGAACAGAAGGTATTTATAGCCGTCGTGAAGTTCTTGATGAAAGCGAACGTAAACAGTATAATCTTATCCAGTTAAAAGATTTACTTTCTTATGCGTATCGTTATTCAGAAGATGTGAAAAAACGTTTTGACCGTGCACAATTCAATGTGGAAAAATTCAAAACACTTACAGACATCAAACACATTCCTATTCTCAAAAAGAAAGAACTTATCTTTTTGCAATCAATGGGCCCACGTCTTGGTGGTTTATTGACAAAAGATATCGGCGAATTACGCCACATGTTTCTTTCACCTGGGCCTATTTTTGATCCAGAAGATAAACAAGAAGATTATTGGGGATATACAGAAGCATTTTACTCTGTAGGCTTTAGAACAGGCGATCCTGTGCAAGTTACTTTCAACTATCACCTTGCTCCAGCTGGCTTGATGTTTGAAGAACCTTTACGTAATCTTGGTTGTGCTATCATTCCAGCTGGCCCAACCGATGCTTCAACTCAGCTTGATATCATGCAAAAACTGCGTGTTACAGGTTATGTTGGCACACCTTCATTCTTGATGTATCTTGCTCAAAAAGCAGAAGAAAAAGGCATAAACCCTCGTAAAGATTTATTCTTAGAAGTTGCATTCGTAACAGCTGAACGTCTTTCAGAAAAAATGCGTACACAACTTGAAAAGAAATTTGATATTATAATGCGCCAAGGTTATGGAACTGCAGACGTTGGCTGTATTGCTTACGAATGTTTCCAAAAAGGTGGCTTACACATCAGCAATAAATGCTATGTTGAAATTTGTCATCCTGATACTGGTATTACTTTAAAAGATGGTGAAGTTGGTGAAATCGTTGTAACAACTTTCAATAAAACCTACCCTCTTATCCGTCTTGCAACTGGTGATTTATCTTATATTGATAGAACTCCTTGCCTTTGCGGAAGAACTTCACCTCGCTTAGGCGCGATTGTTGGTCGTGTTGATACAACAGCGCGTATTAAAGGTATGTTCGTTTACCCACACCAAGTTGAGCAAGTTATGGCTCGCTTTGAAGAAGTAAAACGTTGGCAAATTGAAGTTACAAACCCAGGCGGAATTGATGAAATGACTCTCTTTATTGAAGCGTCAAACTTCAAACGTGAAGATGAACTTCTTCACCTTTTCCGTGAGCGTATTCAGCTTAAACCTAAGTTGAAAATCCTCAATCCTGGTTCATTGCCACCACAAATTAAACCAATCGAAGATAAACGTATTTGGGATTAATTTGTAAAATCAACTGATTTTCTTTATGATTATTAAGGTCTTTATTTTATAGTAAAGACCTTTTTTATGGATTTTTATCACCCTGCGCTCGTAAACTAATTGAAAGTTTCTTTCT
Source organism: uncultured Desulfovibrionaceae bacterium (assembly GCA_964370245.1). Taxonomy (GTDB): domain Bacteria; phylum Desulfobacterota; class Desulfovibrionia; order Desulfovibrionales; family Desulfovibrionaceae; genus CAYJAZ01. The sequence goes on along the minus strand of CAYJIN010000039.1, from coordinate 247 downwards.
TCTTCATTCTTTAGAGTCAAAAATAAAACTTACTCGTATAAGTTTATAAAAAGAGCAAAAAAATTTCTATTTCTTCAAAAAAAAACTTGACAATCGCTCCCTCTTCCCCTATAAACACATGACGTGCCGAGGTGGTGGAATTGGTAGACACGCTATCTTGAGGGGGTAGTGAACCACGTTCGTGCGGGTTCGAGTCCCGCCCTCGGTACCATTTATAAATTACGAGAATTCAGAATTTGAGTTCTCT
>CAYJIN010000038.1:0-19900 GCA_964370245.1 uncultured Desulfovibrionaceae bacterium | reverse complement strand
GAAGGTGAATTAGTTGAAGAACTTACTATCGATTTTGCTATTGACCTTTCAAAAACAAAAGTAAAAGCATTGCCAGATTATATTGCTGAAGATAATCGTTTTACTTATGTGCGCCCGATTTTCCAAATTAATGGTAATACATTTGTAGAATGTGAAATATTTAAAGGCGTGCGTCATCAAATTAGATGCCATCTATCTGCTATTGGACATCCACTTGTAGGCGATTTGCAATACGATGCAAAAATTTGTGATGATAATTTTTTACTTCATCACTATAAAATTGAATCTCCATTTTTTGAGGCGGAGTGTCTGCCAAAAAATGAAGCATGGAATGATTTAGTAAACTTCCTAAAAGCTGATAAACAAATCTAAAAATAGCCCTTGTTTTTTTGAACAAGGGCTTTAGTTTATTATAATTATGAAATTCTATTATAGATATCAGACGTTTTCCAGCCAATAGCTCGTGCTTGAACTCGTTTTGCTAAATTGCGTGGAGAATTTGCTTTCTCTCTTTCCTCTTCAATAAGAATATCAATTTCTTCAGGCGCTGATTTTTTATTTTCTAATGGTGGACTAAGCACAATTGTGATTTCACCTAAAAGATTTTTTATTTTTTCAACAAGATATTCATCTTTCTTATTGATAAAATCATCTAAAGAGAATGTAATAAATTCTTCATGGATTTTTGTGAGTTCACGGGCTATACAAACTTTTCTATCGCCAAGTAAATTATAGCATGTTTCTAGAGTGCTTTCGACGCGATCTTTTCTTTCAAAAAAAATCAGTGAAGATGGAAGGTCTGCATAGGCTGATAAAGTTTTTTCTTGGTCAGAAACTGAACGAGGTAAAAAGCCTAAAAATGTAAAAGGAATAGGCGCAATGCCAGAAGCTGCTAGCGCTGTGACAGGTGCGCATGGCCCTGGAATAACAGTAACTTTATAATTATTTTTATGGCATTCTTGAACAAGTAAATAGCCTGGGTCAGAAATAATTGGCATGCCAGCATCAGAGATAAGCGCAATTGAATTATTTTCTTCAAGTTTACGCATAATGAGAGGCATTTTTTCTTTTTCATTGTGCTCATTTAAAGAATAAATATCTTTTGCTTTAATACCGCATCTATCAAGATTTAAATGTGCACGTTTTGTATCTTCTGCAAGAATAAAATCTGCACTTTCAAGAATATTTTTTGCACGTATAGACATATCTTCGCTATTGCCAAGTGGCATAGCAACAAGATATAAAATTCCTTTATTGTGTGTAATTTGGGTAATACTCAAGGTTAAAATCCTTTTCTGAGTTTTTATTTTCGGTGTATGTTACAGCAATCAAATCAAGTTGCGCAGAGTTTGTTATGCTTGGATTTTGCAAATACCAAAGTTCGACTAATTTTTCAAGGTGTAGTTTCTTTGTATGAGATAAACTTTCACGAGCATGGAGGAGTGAATTTTTCTTACGAGTTTTCACTTCGACAAAATGAATAACAGAATCTTTTTCAGCTATAATATCAATCTCTAAATGTTCAACACGCCAATTTTTTGCAATAATGTTGAAATTATTACCTAGAAGATATGATAATGCTTTTTCTTCGCCGAGTTTTCCAATTTCATTATGCTTTGCCATATAAATAAGCTCGCTGATAATAAAAATCTAATCAAAAAGTGAGGCTTGTTTTTGCTCTTTTTTTACGCCTTTGAAAGTCATTCTATGAATAGCACATGGTTCATGCTCAATAATTAAATCTCTGTGCTCTTTACTTCCATAACCCATATGTTTAGCGAATTTATAATCAGGAAAACGCAAATCAAGGCGAGTCATAATTTCATCTCGTTCAACTTTTGCAAGAACAGACGCAGCTGAAATAACAGGTTCTAAAGCGTCCCCATCAACAATAGCTTTTTGTTTTGGTAAATGAGAAAGAAGTGGAGCATAAGTAGGGAAATATTGTTCAGGAATTATTTGAGTTCCATCTATAAGAAGAGATTGCGGCAGAAGCTTTGTGCGCATGCTTAGATGTTGCAAAGCACGAGCCATTGAAATAAGACTAGCTTGCAAAATATTTACTTTATCAACCATTTTATGCGAGGCATAACCAATGCCCCAAGCAAGTGCAAACTCTTTGATTTCTTTTGCAAGTTCCACTCTTTCTTTATGAGAAAGTTTTTTAGAATCATCTAAGCCAATAAGGTCAAAATCTTCTTTAAAGATAACAGCAGCACTTACAACAGGCCCAGCTAATGCTCCACGTCCTGCTTCATCTAAGCCCGCTGGTAAATCAGTAATAATATAAGAATCGTCTTGCATATATGCCTCTGAATATAATCAATCTCTTCTTATTATTTAGCATATTTCTCATAAAAAAGAAAGTTTTATTTCATCGTAACAATTAAAATTAGGGCACAAAAAAAGCCGTATAAATACGGCTTTAAATTTTGTAAACAGTAAAAACTATTTGAAACGGCTTTTAGGTTTAATACGTGCAGCTTTACCTTTGAGTTTACGGAGGTAGTAAAGACGTGAACGACGTACATCACCTTCAGTTACCATTTCGATACGATCGATGAATGGTGAGTGAAGAGGAATAATACGCTCAACGCCTGTTCCGTCAGAAATTTTACGGATTGTGAAAGATGCGCCGGTTGTACCACGGTTAATACGGATTACGTTACCTTGGAAAACCTGAATACGTTCTTTTTCACCTTCAACGATACGGTAATAAACTTTAATGTTATCACCAGCTTTGAAAGGGATAAGATCAAGGCGCATATGATCTTGTTCGATGCTTTTAAGAATATCCATTATGGACTCCGTTAATGTTTTTAATGCCTATAAGGCCGGTTCATGCAGTGCCCCACTATCATCATAAAGGCAGGGGTTACAAGGATAGAACTAACAAAGGCTGTCTTGATACACTATCGTAAGTAGAAGAAAAATTAGCCAATATCGCCAATAAGTCTATCAAGGCAGATTGCTGCCGCCGCTCGCACAGAGAAATGATTATAATCAGCCATAGCTCTTAAAGGGGGCAACATTGCATCGCATTGCGCGAGCAAGAAATTAGGTATGCCATGACTTGTACCAAAAAGCAAGAGAATTTGCCTGTTTTTTAAAACTTTTTTTAAATTTTCCCAAGGCAAAGGCTTTAAAATTGCTCTTCCTTTTTTATCTTTTGGAATTTGTGCAGAAGTTCCAATGATTAACGGTTTCTGCCCTGTTTCTTTTTCAATTTCATCTCTCGCGTCTTCCCATGTGTATGAATGGCGAACAAGCGAAAGCGCATTTTGTCTATCAACATTTGCTCTAGCGCCTTGCCCCTCTGTCCAATAGCCCGTAATTGAACGAACAAGCTTCGCCTGATCTTCAATTGGTGTTACAACATAAAAAGAGCGTGCATCATAAGTGCAGGCTGAGCGTGCAATGTCATGTATATCTAAATTTGTTACAGAAGAAGAACCTGATTCACCATTCTTTAAAAGAACTGGGTGGTGCAGTAAACAAAGCGAAAGATTTCTGCCATGCTTTGTGCGCGGAAGAGTTTTCAAATAATCAATATCTTCTTTTTCAAAAATTGATTTTTCAATGATGTCAGGACGAGCATAGAAAGTTTTTTTCAAAGCTTCTTTTTTGCGATATTTATCAATTTCTGCATGATTTCCTGAAAGTAAAACTTCAGGCACTTCTAAATTTTCAAAAATAGGGGGCTTTGTATAGTGTGGATATTCTAATAATCCATTATTATTAAAGCTTTCATCTGTATGCGATTCTTCTTTGCCCATAAAATTTGGAATAAGTCTTGCGCTTGCTTCAATAAGGTTCAAAGCAGCACTTTCGCCACCATTCAAAACATAATCCCCCATAGAGATTTTTTCTATGGGATAAAGATCAAAAATTCTTGCGTCAAAACCTTCGTAGCGCCCACAAAGAAGAACAATTTCTTCCGCTTGAGATAGTTCCTCTGCTTTTGCTTGCGTGAATGGTTTTCCATCAGGGGAAAGAGCGATATATCTAATATTCTTTGAACTTTTCTGAATGCTTTCAATTGATTTTACTAAAGGAGGAAGAGCCATAAGCATGCCAGCGCCACCACCATAAGGAGTGTCGTCAACGCTTTTATGTTTATCAGTGGCAAAATCTCGCGGATTATGAAACTCAAAAGACACAAGCCCTTTTTCTTGCGCCTTTTGCATAAGACTTGAGGAAAGAGGGCTTGTAAAAAATTCTGGAAACAAAGATATAATTGAATATTTAAGCATAATTTAGATAAAAGTAAGCGACCTCACCATAAGAAAGGCCGCTTATTTTAGATGTTTTTATAGTGAAGAGAGTAATTTTTCTCTAATTGAGTCGATTGTGCCTTCGCCATCAAGTTCAATATATTTTGTTGTGCTTGATTTTGCAGCTAAATCTTTGAAATAGTAAGCAGCAGCCAAAGTGCCGTCAACTGTGTTATAATAAATGTCGTGTCTTTTATTGATAGCGCTTTCGTCTTGATCGTCTGCACGTGCTGAAAGTTCGCCACCGCACACTCGGCAAATTTCGCCAGTTGGTTTAATAGCATCAATAAAGATATTATTTGGGTGATTGTTGTTGTTTTGGCATAAGCGTCTGCCCATGATACGGTTTTTTGCAACTTCGCGTGGAAGAAGAAGTTCAACAACAAAATCTAAAGGCATATTTGCTTCTGTAAGAGCTTCATCAAGTTTGCGTGCTTGTTCCATGTTGCGTGGAAAACCATCAAGTAACCAACCAGCAGAGCCAGTATCTTTCAAAATATCTAAAATCATTGGAATTGTGATTTCGTCAGGAACAAGTTCACCTTTGTCAATATATTCTTTTGCTTTTATACCAAGTGGAGTGTTGCCTTTTATATGTTGGCGAAAAACTGCGCCTGATTCGATATGTGCAATACCAAATTTTTCCATTAAAAGAGCACCTTGTGTGCCTTTGCCACTTCCGTTTGGTCCAAAAATAAGAATATTCATAGTATCCCCTTAAAAATAGAGTAGTAGTATAATACTTTTAAATGATAAAAAGCAACCGTGTTGCCTTTCTTTTAACTATAGCAAAAATAAGAAGAATGCAAGCAAAGAGATATACAAAAGGAATTTTTTAGGCTAAGTTCAAAGAAATAATAATACTCAGATTAATTTATGGAGCGTATATGAATAAGAAGTTAAATATTTTATGGCTCAATGATAATCCTACAACAGCAGAGCTTATGGTTTTTATGTATGCAACCAATAGCTTACGTTTTAAATGGTGGGAGAGTGTTCATCTTATTGTTTGGGGTGCAACTGTGAAACTTCTTTGTGAAAATAAAAGAATGCAAGAACTTGTTAAAGAATTTCAAGCTGAGGGTGGTGAAGTTTCTGCTTGCTTGCGTTGCGCTGAACTTCTTGGAAAAGTTGAAGAACTTCAAAATATAGGAGATATTGAAATAGTTTATATGGGTGAACCTCTCACACAAATTATTAACGCAGATGTGCAAAAAGAAGAAGCTTTTATGACATTATAAGTAGAAATATTTCATACGAGAAACGATTAAATGAAAAAAATCACAAAAAGTTTCTTAAAAGGCTTGACTTAAGTTTGATGTCGAACTATATTTTCTACACAAAGTTAAACATAAAATAATAAATTTAAAATATGAGGTAGGAAAATGAGTCAATCACATGCTTCACAATTACTTCTTGAAAGAGGTAAATATTTAGAACCAACTATGGTGCAATTATCTGATAATGTGCATGTTTCTGTGAATCAAACAGTTTCTTGTGTTTCAATGATTGAAGGCGAAAATGCTATTGTTATTATTGATGCAGGTTTTGATGTGGGCGACTGTGAAGTTATCATGGAAGAATTTCGTAAAATTACTTCCAAGCCTGTTGCAGCTATAATCTATACGCACGGCCACCCTGATCATACAATGGGAACACCAGCATTTTTAGAAAATGGAAATAATGATGATGGGAAAGTTCAGATTTGGGCAAGAGATAACTTCAATTCAGAAAATAAGCAATTTATGATGCTTGCACCGATTTTTGGTGCACGTGGTGCACGTCAAGGCGGATTTAAACTTCCTCCTGAAAAAAGAATTAATAATGGTATTGCGCCTGTTCGTTTTCCTAAAACTGGTTTCAATGCAAAAGCTAAACCTGTTCCACCAACACACACTTTCTCTGAAGATAAAATTGTTATCAAGATTGATACAATTGAACTAGAGCTTTACTCAGCACCTGGTGAAACATCAGATCAACTTTATGTTTGGTATCCAGCCAAAGAAATTTTATTCTCAGGCGATAATATGTATCGTTCATTCCCAAATCTTTATGCTGTGCGTGGTGCTGGATATCGTGATGTAAGCTTATGGATTAAAGCAATTGAAAATATGATGGCGCTCAATCCGCAAAAAATTTGCTTAGGGCATACTTTACCATTAGAAACAAATGCTGACTGTATGGAATTTATGAAAAATTACCATGAAGCAATTAAGTTTGTGTATGATAAATCAATTGAAGGCATGAACATGGGCTTAGGCATTCAAGAGCTTGCTGAATATGTGAAATTGCCAGAACATCTTGCAAAATTAGATTATCTTCTTGAGTTTTATGGCAATGTTGCATGGTCAGTAAAAGCAATTTTTGTTGGTCACTTAGGTTGGTTTGATGGTAATTCAACAAATCTTATGCCGTTGACATGTCTTGAAGAAGCAGAGCGTATGGCAGAAATGGCAGGCGGAAAAGATGCTTTATTTGCTAAAGCTGAAAAAGCGCTTAAAGATAATGATGCAAAGTGGGCAGCAAAACTTGCAGATTATTGCATAGTTTTAGGTATGCCAGCAAAAGCATTGAAAGCAGATGCTATTGAAATTTTAGCTGAACAACAGCTCACTGCAACAGGCAGAAATTATATGTTCACCCAAGCGCAAGAGTTGAGAGCGCAATAAATAATCAACTTATATCTTCTCCATGGTATATAAAGTAATGTTCACTTAGTAAAAAAGCCTACTCAAATTGTGCGAGTAGGCTTTTTTATTGATTTATAAATGAAGAAAATAATTCTTATTGAACGCCAGCACGTAAGCAATCGTGAATATGCACAATTCCAACTGGCTTATTCTCTTCAACAACGAAAAGAGAAGTAATTTGTTTTGAATTCATAATTTGCAAAGCTGCGCCAACAGGTGTATTGCTCTCGATTGTAATTGGAGCTTTATGCATAATATCTTTCACTTTTTTTGAAAGAAAATCATTGTCCATATTTCTGCGTAAATCTCCATCGGTGATGAGCCCAGATAAACTTCCGTTTTCAACAATTCCTAAACAGCCGAAAGAATATTTAGTCATAAGAATAATTGCTTCTGACATATTAATATTTTCGTGTGTGAGAGGAATTTCAGAATCTTTATGCATAATTTCACGCACAATCATAAGCTTTTTGCCTAAGTGCCCACCAGGATGATACACATTGAAATTTTCAGCTGTGAAACCACGTTCTGATAAAAGCGTGATAGCTATTGCATCGCCTAAAGCAAGCGCAAGGGTTGTTGAAGTTGTTGGTGCTGCGCCTAATGGGCATGCCTCAGCTTTATTTGGAACAATAAGCGGAAATTTTGCATGTTTTGCAAGTTCAGAATCTTTGTTTTCTGTTATTGCAATAAGTGGTAAAGCATAGCGTGTGCAGTAAGTGAGAACGCCAGCAAGTTCAGCTGTGTTGCCAGATTTTGAAATGCCAATGACGATATCATCGGTAGTAATCATGCCCATATCGCCATGGCTTGCTTCCGCTGGGTGCACAAAGAAAGCTGGTGTGCCTGTTGAGGCCATAGTTGCAGCGATTTTTTTAGCGATATGCCCGCTTTTACCCATGCCAGTAACAACTACACGCCCTTTAACATTGAGTATAGCTTTAATAGCTTCTTCAAAAATTTTGCCAAGTTCGCTATCGAGAGCTTCTGCCATTATTTCAATAGCTTTTGCTTCTGTATATAATACTTCTTTTGCAGATGAAAGAATTGTCATTTTAATAACCTTTTACGATTTTATCAATTTGTTTAATTTTTTGTAGGAGTGAGAGCAGTTCTGAAAACGGAATCATGTTTGGGCCATCGCAAGGAGCTGTTTCTGGGTTTGGATGTGTTTCCATAAACAAACCTGCAACACCAGCTGCAACAGCGGCGCATGCTAATGTAGGAACAAATTCTCTTTGCCCCGATGATGAACCACCTGAAGCAGAAGGAAGCTGAACAGAATGTGTTGCATCAAAAATTACTGGTTGACCAGTTTGAGCCATAATTGGGAAAGTGCGATAATCAACAACAAGATTTTGATAACCAAAAGTTGCGCCACGTTCGCAAAGAGCGATATCCTTATTGCCGGTTGCCATTGCTTTTTTAGCAACTTGCGCCATATCTTGCGGAGCTAAGAATTGTCCTTTTTTGATGTTTACTGGCTTATTTGATGCTGCAACTGCTTGAATGAAGTCGGTTTGACGGCATAAAAAAGCAGGTGTTTGAAGCATATCAACAACAGCTGCCACTTTTTCCACTTGATCTTCAGTGTGAACATCAGTGAGAACAGGCACGCAAACTTTTTGGCGAACTTCACTAAGAATATCTAAACCTTCTTCAAGACCAACACCACGATAGCCAGCAACAGAAGTTCTGTTTGCTTTATCAAAACTTGATTTGAAGATGAAAGGAATTTCAGCTTTTTCAAAAACTTCTCTCAAATAAAGCGCACATTGAATAGTATGTTCACGGCTTTCCATAGCGCAAGGGCCAGCAATAAAGCTAATTGGAGCATTGTTGGCAAAAGTGACAACATGGGAATTGTCAGGATAATTAATTTTTATAGTATGCATATTAATCTCAACTTATAAACTATAGGTTAAAGTGTTTGTGCAAGAAATAATTGTAACAATTAAAGCAAAAATAAACGCACCAAGATAAGGATTTTTTGTTTCCATAAAAATAGCACGAGTGAAAAATGTACTAAGGGTAAGAAGAATGGCAATTGGGAAAAGCCAAATTCCAATAATATTAAAGAACACGCTTCCAAACAATACTTCTAATGGAGCTCTTCCGTCTTCAAAAAAGCGAAAATATTGTAGACTAAGAAGCAAGAATGAAGAAGCACCATTTACAAAAGCAAGAAGAATTATATTTATAAAACTTGGAATGCCCTTGAAGTAGTTGAAGCAGTTTATTGCGATTGAATTTATTGTATAGAAAATAACAAAGAAAGGCAAATAAATTACAATAGGGTAAAATTTATCGGCTGTGAAGGCTTTTAAAGGTAAAACCCAAAGCCTGTAATCTGCTTTGAATAAAATATCCGCAGCAAAAACAAGTCCATAAGCACAGAAAACAACAAATATTGCAATTATAATTGTTTTGCACAATTGCCCCAAAGAAATTTTTACACCGCGCTCTTCAAGACTTACAGGACTAGAAGTGACTTTATTGCCAATAATAAGCAAGATTATTGTGAATAAAGCACAAAGCACTGACCAAAGCCCTATGAAGAGAACAGGCTCTTGCATCATGAGAAATAAGCTTTGATTGCTCTGTGTCAAGCCAAAGCTAAATTTAAATAGATAGACATAACTTGCCGCAGAAAATAAAATAGATAATACTAGCGATGCTAAAAACCAAAGCCAGCCAGCAGCGCCAGGGTTTGGCAATGCCACAACTTTTTCATTTCCTTTTTTATATAAAAGTGAGGAGAAGAAAGACGTTCTAAGCATTACTTTAGTGAATGATAAAACAAAAATCCCAAAACCAAGAAGACCTAAACAATTAAAGAAAAGTTTAATCGGCCAAATTTGATTGTCTGATGGCATTGGATTTGGCGCAGGCATTGCTAATTCAAAAAAATCTATTGTTGATTGGGCAACCTCTTTTGAAATATGGTTCCAAGCATGGATTTGATCAGGATTATAAATAATTCTAATTGTGTTTTTGCCGTCAATTTCTTCCATATAATAGGTGTGAGTATCTTTTTTGATGAGTGAATCAAAATTAGGGTCTTTACCATAATTGAGGAAAGATTGTGCATTTTCTTGATGAATGTAATCACGTGGCGCAGTTACTGTTCCATTTTCATTATAGGTTCTAAAGAAAAATTCATCATATTGCCCTGCAACTATTCCAACATCTCTTTTTCCATAAATATTTGTAAAGAAATTTGATTCATCTTTATAAACAGCATCATTCCCAATTAAAAGAACAGCTTTTATAAGAGCTTGATATTTTGCATTGTCAAGCATCACAGAAAAGTTTGCAGCTCTTGCACCGTTTGAATGGCCAGTAACACCAATATTATTTTTATCCACATAAGGTAAAGTTGCAAGCATTTCAACAGCATCATACATGCCAGTGCCTTGTGCTTTTTCATCACCTCGTGGAAGAGGGTCAGAGTTACCATGCCCATACATATCAATTGCTGCTACAACATAGCCACGCCTTGCAAGTTCAACATAGTTTAAATCTTGCATTTCACGACTATTATACCAGCCGTGCGAAGTAACAATTGCAGGGGCAGGATTTTCTTTTGTTGCATTTTCAGGAATAAAAAGAAGCAAGGAAAGCTGTCTACCTAAAGCAGTTTCAATGCGCAAGTCTTTAATGCTTACAGAACCATTATTGCTTTGAACAAGATGAGCACCAAGAGCACTTATAAAACAGAGGATAAGTGAAATTATAAGAGATAAAGGAGCTTTACTTGCTTTTTTAGGCGATTTTTGAGCTTTTGAAAAATTATCTTTTGCCTCTTCCATGTTTTCTCCTAAAGAAAAGTTTTACAAGAAAATAAATAGCTATAAAATTTAGGAATTTTCACGCAAACTCGTCACGCTTTTGCCATGTACGCCCCAATTGTCAGTGCTAATTTCTTCAATAACAACGTGTGTATAGGTTGGATCTTTATCGAGAACATCAACTAAAACATCTGTTACTCTTTTAATAATTTCTTCTTTTTGCGCGCGTGTAACACCGTCATCAGTGAGTTTGATATTTACAAATGGCATAATAACCTCAATTGTTAAATGATTTTGATGGAATAATTTTCATCTATTTAGTAAGAAAAATCAATAGAAATAGAAGAAAATATGTATAAAATGTAACAAAATAAAAAGAAAAAATAAAGCAACTAATTAAGTTGTTGAAATTATTTGTAAAAAATAAAACAAGAGCACTTGTATTAAATGAATTTCCTATGCTATATTGCTTTTGTTTAAATCAAATGAAATTACCTTTTACTTACAAGGATATTTTTATGTCTTTAAAAGAAACTTTACTGCATTCTTGGCATGTTGCACAAAATGCAAAAATGGGCGAATTTGCGGGTTGGGATATGCCAATCCAATACAAAGGCATTCTTGCAGAACATGCACACACACGCACAAAAGCATCTGTGTTTGATATTTGCCACATGGGGCAATTCTTTTTGCGTCAGCCTGGTTCAACTGCGGCTTTGTCAAAAGCGCTTACTCATAACTTTGAAACTTTGCAAGTGGGCAAATGCCGTTATGGTTTCTTGCTTACTGATGAAGGCACAGTGCTTGACGATTTAATCGTTTATCGTTTAGCTGATGAACACTATTTGCTTGTTGTGAATGCTGGCTGTTCAGAATCTGATTATAAAATCATCAAAGAACGTATTAATGGTTTAGAGCTTCAAGATGTCACAAGAAAATCAGGTAAAATTGATCTTCAAGGGCCACTTTCTTGCCAAATTTTAGAAGAAGTTCTTGGGCAAGAATTTAAAGATTTAGGCTATTTTTCATTTAAATATGTGGAATGGCAAGGCGCTGATGTGCTTGTAAGCCGCACTGGTTATACAGGCGAATTAGGCTATGAAATTTATCCAGTTCATCACACAGTTGTAAAACTTTGGGAAGCTTTAGTGGCTCATCCTGATGTTGAACCAGCTGGGCTTGGTGCACGTGACACATTACGCTTAGAAGCAGGCCTACCATTATATGGACATGAGCTTGATACTGAACATACACCAACTGAAGCTGGAATGGGCGCAATGCTTAAATCAGAAGCTGATTATGTTGGTAAAGCTGGTGCAAAAGCAGAACCAAAAGAAATCTTGGTTGCCTTGCAAGCTGAAGGTAAACGTGCAGCACGTAATGGTGATGCAATTGCTTTAGCAAGCGATGAGGAAACTGTTATTGGCCGTGTTGTTTCAGGTTCTTTTGCTCCATCAATAAATGCAAGCATTGCTTTTGCTTATGTGAAAGCTGAATATGCAAATGAATCAAGCTTTTTAATGAAAGCTGCAAGAACAAATATTTTAGCACAAAAAGTTGAGCTTCCTTTCTATAAAGAAGGAACAGCTCGAATTAAATTTTAGGAGAATTATTATGTCTATGTTATTTTGTGAAAGCCATGAATGGGTGAAAATTGAAGGCGACATCGCAACTGTTGGTATCAGCGATTTTGCACAAGCAGAATTAGGCGATATTACTTATATCGACTTACCAAGCGTTGGTGCTGAAGTTGTAAAAGGTAAAGAATTTGCATCAGTTGAATCAGTAAAAGCTGCTTCAGATATTTATTCTCCTGTTGATGGTGAAGTTGTTGAAATCAACGAACATCTTGAAACAGCACCTGAAGTTGTAAACAGCGATCCTTTAACAGCTGGTTGGATTGCAAAAATTAAAATCAGTGCTGAACCTACAGGTCTTATGAGCGAAGCTGAGTACAAAGCTAAATTTTCAAAATAGTTTTTGATTATAAGGTGATAAGAGCAACTTCCAATGCCTCTTTTGTGGGGGGGTGTTGGAAGAAAGCTCTTTTTGCTTTTGTGTGAGCATGTAAGCTTGATGTATTATCGTTTATTTGTTATTAAGAAAAATGCTTTTTATGATAATTGCATTTCATTTGTAGCAAAATAATTGATTATTATGAACTAGATACGGGGAAATTATGTATTTTCAAGACGTTATTATGACTTTGCAACAGTTTTGGGCAAAACAAGGCTGTGCAATTGTGCAACCAATAGATTTAGAATGTGGCGCAGGAACTTTCAACCACTCAACTTTCTTACGCGTAATTGGGCCAGAACCATGGTGCGCAGCCTATGTTGAACCATCACGCCGTCCAACTGATGGCCGTTATGGCGAAAACCCAAACCGCTTGCAACATTATTTCCAATTTCAAGCAATTATGAAGCCATCGCCGTTAAATATTCAAGATCTTTACCTTGAAAGTTTACAAGCTTTAGGATTAAATCCTGCTGAACAAGATATCCGCTTTGTGGAAGATGATTGGGAATCTCCAACACTTGGCGCATGGGGCCTTGGTTGGGAAGTTTGGTTAAACGGCATGGAAGTTTCGCAGTTCACTTATTTTCAGCAAATCGGTGGTATTGATTTAGATCCTATCACTGTTGAACTTACTTATGGCTTAGAGCGTCTTGTTATGTATTTACAAGGTGTTGATTCTGTATATGATATTATGTGGAATGAAAATGTAAGCTATGGTCAAATTTTCTTACAAAATGAAATTGAGCAATCAACGTATAACTTTGAAGTGAGTGATGCAGCTATGCTTTTACAACACTTCAATGATTATGAAAAAGAATGTTCACTTCTTGCTGAAAAAGGCTTAGTGATGCCAGCTTATGACTATCTATTAAAATCTTCACATACCTTTAATATGCTTGATGCTCGTGGTGCAATTTCAATTACTGAGCGTGCAGGCTATATTGGCAGAGTGCGCACAATGGCAGCGCAAATTGCAAAGCTTTATGCTGCGCAACGTGAAGAACTTGGCTATCCTATGCTAAAAAAAGCTGAAAAAAAGTAAACGAGAATAAGAGGATATAAATATGTCAGACTTTATATTAGAAATTGGTTCAGAAGAAATCCCTGCTCGTTTTTTAGATAGCACGCAAGAAGAACTCATTACACGTTTTACAAATGCTTTACAAGAAGAAGGTCTTTCCTTTGATGAAATGAAAGCTTTTGCAACACCAAGACGTGCAACTTTATTTATTAAAAATCTTGCGGATCAAACTGAACTTAAAGAAGAAACCTTTATGGGGCCAGCGCAAAAAATTGCTTATCAAGAAGATGGCACTTTATCAAAAGCGGCTCAAGGTTTTGCACGTGGCCATAAGGTAAATGAAGAAGATATTTTTCTTGTTGAAACTGAAAAAGGCACTTATATTGCAGTAAAAAAACAAGTTGGCGGTAAAAAAGCATCTGAAATTCTTGAAGGAATTTGCCCACAAATTATTTTGGCTCTTCCTTTTGCAAAAAGAATGCGTTGGAATAGTTTTACTATTGCTTATGCTCGCCCAATTCATTGGATTGTTGCGCTTTTAGGCGATAAAGTTTTAGATTTTTCAGTGGGTGAAATCAAATCATCAAATACAACTGATGGGCACAGAATTCACGGCTCTAAAAATGTTGAAATTAAAAATACTGATGAATATTGTAAAATAATAGCAGATCAAGCTATTATGCTTGATGGCGACGAACGCAAAAAATATATTGTTGAAAAAGGTAATGAAATTGCTTCAGCGCAAAATGCAAATGTTATCTGGAAAGAAGATTTGCTTGATGAAGTGAAAGGTTTAGTTGAGTGCCCAGTTCCATTACTTGGCGATTTTGACGAATCTTTCCTTGAATTGCCTAAAGAAGTTCTTCTTACAAGTATGGAATCGCACCAAAAAAGCTTTGGTTTAGAAGATAAAAACAATGCGCTTCTTCCACACTTCCTTACAGTTGCAAACTTAAATCCAACAGATATTAATGTTGTGAAAAAAGGTTGGGAACGTGTTTTGCGTGCTCGTTTAGAAGATGCACGTTTCTTCTGGAAAACTGATAATGCACTTATTGAAGAAAATGGTTTCAATACTTGGCTTGATAAATTAGATAAAGTTATTTTCTTAGGGCCTTTAGGTTCTATGGGTGATAAATCACGCCGTTTAGAAAAATTAATGCAAGCATTAGCAGAAAAATTAGGGCTTGATTCTAGTTTAGCTGCAGAAGCAGGGCGCAATGCAAAAGCAGATTTAGTAAGCGCAATGGTTGGCGAGTTTGATACTCTTCAAGGTATTATGGGCGGAATTTACGCAACAAAACTCAATAAACCAGAACTTGGCGCTGCTATTCGTGAACATTATCTTCCTGCTGGCCCTGAAACAAATGTGCCACAGAATGATTATGCAGCATTGCTTTCACTTTCAGATAAAGCGGATACTTTAGTTGGTCTTTTTGGTTTGAACTCAATCCCAACAGGCACAGCTGACCCTTACGCTTTACGTAGAAATGCAATCAGTATTGCACGTATTTTGCGTGATAAAAATTGGAATATTGACCCTAAAGAAATTTTTGCTCTTGGTTATTCTTTCTATATTGATGGTATCAAGTGGAAATTATCAAAAGAAGAAGCTTTAGAAAAATTGAGCGATTTTTATGATGCACGTGTAAAAAATCTTTTCCTTACAGAGGGTAATGATCCTTTATATGTTGATGCAATTCTAAATATTGCAAATAATGAAGATATTGTATCAATGCCAGCACTTGCAAAAAAACTTGAAGCATTGAAAACTTTTTCAGCGCATCCTGATTATATTCCAACTGTACAAAGCTTTAAACGTATTACAAATATTATACGTAAACAAGCAAGCGCTTATAATCTTACTGAAGAAGTTTCGCCAAACTATTTTGAAAATGATGAAGAAATTGCATTCTATTCAGCAGTGCAAGGTTTTAGAACTTCATTTGCAGTAGTGTATAATTCAGGCGATTATTCAAGATGCTATAATTTACTTGCAGCACTTTCACCAGTTATTGATGCCTTCTTTGAAAGCACAATGGTTATGGCTGAAGATGAAAATGTGCGTAAAAATAGATTGAACTTGCTTTATACAACTCAAAAACCACTTACAGTTTTAGCAGATTTTGCTGCTTTACAAATATAATTGAAATGAGCTCTTTTGTTGAAAAATGAAAGAGCTTGTTTTTTAGCTTAATTGTATTAGAATATTGATAGCTTATAAAAAAGAAGCTTGTCAAAAATCTAAAATGCCTTAATTAAATAGATACAACAGTGCAACTAAAGGCGATACAATGGCATATTTTCACAATAGAACTTCTGTTTTAGAAAGCATAGATTCTCTACTTCAAAAAGAAGATAATTGGCTTATTCTCATTAACGCCGACCCTGACGCTATGGCATGTTCTCTTGCCTTGCGTAGACTTATCAAAAGAAAAGTTGCCAGTGTAACCATTGGTCACATTAATGAAATTAAGCGTCCTGATAATCTTTCAATGATTCGTTTACTTGGAATTAATATGATTCCTTGGTCTTCTGAAATTGCAGAAAGAGAAAAATCAAAATATCAAAAATTTGCTATTCTTGATTCTCAGCCACATCATAGCCCACATTTTAGTGGTATTAATTTTGATATTATTATTGATCATCACCCAGTTACAGACGCAACAGAAAAAGATGCGCCTTTCTCTATAATTTTGCCTGAACTTGGCTCTGCAAGTACGTTCATGACGGAGCTACTGTATAATAGTAAAATTAAAATAGGCAAAAAACTTGCAACTGCTTTGCAATATGGCATTAGGACAGACACTGGCTCACTGGGGAGCAGTGCAACCGAGCTAGATTTTAGAGCATATCATTATTTAAATAGATTTGCCGACCATTCAATTCTTTTACGCATAATTAAAAGTGAATATCTTCCACAGTGGCTACCATTTTTTGCGCAAGCTATTGAAAATCTAAATGCATGTTCACACGGCTATTTATCGTATGTGGGGAATATACAAAACCCAGATATTCTCGTTGTTGTGGCTGATTTTTTTCAAAAAGTGCATAACTTTAATTGGGTTGCTGTGGGCGGTGTATATAATAAAACTTTGGTTGTAATCTTTAGAGGTGTAGCCGAGGACGATTTAGGCACATTGGCAAACACAGCTTTTAAAGATTATGGTTCTGCTGGTGGTCATCAACACATGGCAAGAGCAGAAGTGCCACTTGAAAATGCAGAACAGCCCTATGCGGAATTCATTCAAAATCGTATGAGTTTTGCAGTTGCACAATATAAAAAGAAAAAAGTTGATTCTCTATGCGATCCCACAGAGGATATGAACCTAGATTAATAAAAAAAGAGGTGGTTAATTTGCATAACTACCTCTTCTATTTTAATCAGCATAAATAATATGGAAAAATTAATACGAAACGCCTTCATGACTATAGTCTTCAAGTAATAAATCTTTTAGTCGTAAAGCTATTGCTCCAACTTTTCCATTTGAAATAATTTTCTTGTTATATTCAACAATTCCAACACAAGCCATAGTGCTACCGATTGCAAGAATTTCATCAGCCTCTAAAAGTAAATCTTCTGTGATGTCAGTTATTTCAACTTTCCCTAAGCTTTTTGCTTTTTCAATAGCAAGCAAAACAGTAGTTCCTGAAAGAATATTATCGAATTTTGGAAAATAAAATATTCCATCTTTATACATAGCAACATTGCAAATGGCAGATTCTGCAAGATGATTATTTTCATCAAAGGAGAAAACTAAATCAACATTTTTATCATGCGCTTCTTGCGACATTAAAACATTTGGCAAATAGTTGGTTGATTTTATTTTTGCAAGATATCTTTGCTTTACAGGAATTATAGAACGCGCAGCAGTCATCCCTTTTGCCCAAAATGCATGGTCACGGGCTTTGCCTTCGGAGGCAATAATATAAATGCTTGCTTCTTTGCATTCTTTTGGATCAATGCCAAACCCGCCACGTCCACGTCCAAGTAAAAGCCTTACGCTACCATTTGCAAAGTCCGCAATTTGCACTGTTTGCAGTATAAGCGTGCGTAGCTCTTCCATAGAAACAGGCAATTCTAATTTTATTGCAGATAAAGATTCTGTAAGGCGTGATAAATGATTATCAAGATTAAGGATTTTTCTCTCTCTGCATGTGAGCGATTCAAAAACACCATCACCTCTATGCACAAGATGATCATCTAAAGATATAAATAAGGCACGAGGATCTTTGCAAAAAGCTTTGAGTGCATGATTATAGAAAGCCTTTACGTTTTCAATACCATAAAGGGGGAGTTGTTTATAAAGATTAACATAGGTGTCGTAATCGACAATATTAACACCTTGCATATATTTTCCTTTGAATCAAATCTAAAATATAAATAAACAAATGCTGTTAGGCATTTTCTAAACTTTTTTCAATCTTGCTTCTTTGTGCTTTTTTAGCAGTTTCACGTAAATCTTCAGTAATATCAGATTCATCCATAATCTCTCTGCCAAGCATTTCTTCAAGCACGTCTTCAAGCGAAACAACGCCAGCTAAACCGCCATATTCATCACTTACGGCGCAAAGATGTTGGCGTGAACCCAAGAAATTGAGCAAAGCTTTATCAAGAGTTTGGCTTTCAGGCACAAAAGTAATTGACTGCGCAATTGATTCAAGCGTTGCTTCAGGGTCTTTAGTTGAATTTTCTTTGCTTAGCTCTGTCATATAGAGTGAAAGTTCACGTCTTGTTACAAGTCCAATAATATCTTCATTGTTTTCTTTGTAGATTGGAATACGTGAGAATTGCCAAATCCTTTCTTGATGAAGCGCATCTTCTAAAGGCATATCAGCAGGAAGTGAGAAAACTACAGTGCGCGGTGTCATAATATCATGAACATTCTTTTTATCTAAAGCGAGAATATTTGTGATAACAGCCTCTTCAAAGGCTTCAATTTCACCTGACTTAGCAGACATTTTAGCCATTATGCGAATATCGTCTTCTGTTGCTTCTGGTGTACCTTTATCTTTAGTGATAAGACCGGTAATGAGTGAAGACATTATGATGAAAGGTTTTAGTATAAAGATAAGATATTTCAATGGGTAAGCTAAAATAATAGCAAGTTGTGGAGCATAAATAACACCAAAAGTTTTTGGCAAAATTTCACCAAAAATAAGAATGAGAATAGTAAAGCCCATAGTAAACCAAATAAGATTTTCAGGGCCAAGTGCTACGGTTGCTAATGCACCAGCAAGTGCTGAACCAGCAGTATTTGCAATGGTGTTGAGAGTGAGAACAGCAGTAATTGGTTGATCAACATGCACTCGTAACTGATAAAGCAATTCGCCAACAGGGCGTTTACTTTCACGTAATTTTTCAATATATGTCCAAGGTACAGAATAAAGCATAGCTTCGGTCATTGAACATAAAGCAGATATTACAGTTGCTAAAGTTACTGTTATTATAAGAGGTATCATAAACCTTCCTTCACTTGATGTTATTTAATTACAAGAATTTATTCTCTGGCAAATGCATGCAAATAAAACTTATATTGCTTGTCTCTTGATTTTTTTAATTGAAATAAAGCATTTAATCAAGGTTTATTTATATATGATAGCTTATTTTTATACATATAGTTAATTACGTTTCTTTATCTTCTTCTCTTTATCTTGAAACAGAAAGATAAAGAAGAGTTGAAAGTGTGTTGTAGAGGTAGTAAATTAAATAAAATCAACAAATTTCTAAAAAGTCTAATTTTTCTCTTGACATTTTTTGAATAATCGCTCATAAAGTTCTTCCGCTGATTGAGACGGAGCGAATCGAAAGTTTGCTGGTTGAAATTGTGCGGATTGTTCATTGAAAAAAAAGTTTTGAAAATGGTAAAAAAGTTCTTGACAGTTGATGAGAAATTGACTAGAAAGATGAACCGAGTTTGAGAAGCGAAAGCAATTGTAAAGATCGTTTACGAAGTAAACAAAGGCTTTAGCGAATGAGTGAAAACGACGCTTTTCACGAAATGAGGTTTTTGTGTGTGTTACACCAAAAACTGTCTTAAATAGGTCAAAACCGAGTTTGTGACGGAATTGTTACAAACTTTCTTTTTGAAAGTTGAAAAAAAA
>CAYJIN010000037.1:0-20063 GCA_964370245.1 uncultured Desulfovibrionaceae bacterium | reverse complement strand
AGAGACGATTTAGAAATGTTATTTGAAGTTTAGAAAAACAAGAGGTAGCAAGTATATTGAAAAATATATTTTTTCTACCCCTTAAACTCGTGTAGCATCTTTCATAAGATGATAGTATTACTGAGTGAAGTTAGTTTTATAGAATTTATTTTAATTAATATATTTAGTAAAATTTCTCTTGAGGTAGTGAGGTCAGCGAGAGGAGAAAATTTACGTTCTGTAGTATTGGTTTTCTCCTCTCCAACCCACACTTTTAATGTATTGAACAGAAAATCTAAGCATAAAAGTATTTTATTTGAATAAAAAAAGCCCATAGATGCAGATGCATACATGGGCTATTCTTTTACTGTAGAAGGATAGTTTATAAATTAAGCAAGCTGTTTAACTCTTTCAATTGGACTGATAATATCTGTTAAACGAATACCAAATTTCTCATTGATAACAACAGCTTCGCCACGTGCAACCAATTTTCCGTTTACAAAAACTTCAAGTGGTTCACCTGCAAGTTTGTTTAGTTCAACAACAGAGCCTTGACCAAGCTGAAGCAGTTCATTAATGAGTAAACGTGTTCTGCCAAGCTCAGCTGAAACATCAAGCGGAATATCTAGAATAAAATCAAGTTCATGCTTTAGTTCATCAGAGCGAGGAGCTTTCGCTGCTTCTGTCATATCTGCAAAATTTGCTTCAGTTGCATTTTGATAGAAAGCATCTTTCTTTTCTTCATTAATATCATTCAGCTCAGATTCTGCTAAAGCAGCAGCCCATTCATCAGCTAAAGCGTCGTCATCAGTTTCAGTGTTAGCCGTAGGCGAAGAAACTTCACCCATAATATCGTCAATAGATGGGCCTTGATCTGCACCGTCTTGTTCATCGAGGGCATTTGCCCATTCTGCTGCAAGAGCATCTTGATCTAAATCGTCAGCCATAGAGTTATCCTTCCTATTGATTTTATATGTTAATTTATTGCACTACAAAATCAGTAAAATAGATTTGTAATACGCGAGGTGTACCAATAATTTGATTTATGCGAGAAGCAATTTCATTTTTTAGTTGAAACTTACCTTCAGTAGTTGCTAATGATTCATAAGTTTTGCTAGAAAGTAAGATTATTATAGCATCTCTAATTCTTGCAGATTGGTTTTCAATAATTGCTATTGCATCTTTGTTAGAAACTTCAATGTCAATTCCAACGCGCAAATAACGTGAAACACCAGTATCCGCGAGATTAATTGTAAGTGGCGGAAGGCTTACAAGATGAGTTGGAGCTGTTTGAATTGTAGTGCTTGGTGTTGAACCATCTGCACCAGCATTCTCAGGATTTTTCTCACTGCCTTCACCGCTTTCTTCACCACCTTCAGAATCATCAGATGGGAAAATTGATTCTAGAAGTTCTGGGTTATTTGAAATAAACCAATACGCTCCAAAACCACCCCCACCTAATAAAAGGAGCAGGGCAAACAAAATCACAAAACGTTTAATTTTTGATTTTTTTACCGGTGCGCTTCCTTCAGGAAGTTCTTCTTGTTTTTGTTGCGACATTTTAATTCCTTATACCTCAACAATACAAAATATTTTCTATTTCGTAAAGCTTCTATGAGAAGATTTTTAATAATTTCTAAAATTTCAATATTTTTAGAGTCATTTAATATACTTTCGGTTTTATTCAGAATTTCTTTATACTTTACACAAACTTTCTAATTATTTAGCAATTATAATTTTGCTTTCACTCACTCAATAGAGCTAAGTAATTAGAAATGCATAAAGTATAAAGATGATAATTAGTTATTGTATTCTCTTTCACCAAAAATATCAGTTCCAATTCTCACAAAAGTAGCGCCTTCAAGAATTGCTTCTTTATAATCGCCACTGGTTCCCATAGATAAGTGTGGGAATTTCATTTGAAACTTATCTTCCATTTTATTTCTAAGTTCATATAATGCTTTGAAATATTTTCTACTATCACCTTCTTTTTCCTGCAAAGGCGGTAAACACATAAAGCCTTTTATTTGCAAGTAAGGTAATTCAAGAATTTTTTCAATAAGATATGGACAATCATCACTTGATAAGCCAGCTTTTTGTGCTTCATTTGCTATATTGATTTCAAGCAAAATATCTTGCTTTTGCTCTTTCTTTTCTAAAACTTTATGAAGCGCAATGGCTAGTCTTTCAGAATCAAGCGCATGGATGAGGCAATAATTATCGCATGCATCTTTTGCTTTATTTGTTTGGATATGACCAATACTATGCCATTGAATTTTATTATATTCTTCTTCTGAAAGTAAATCCATCACTTGAAGTTTTTTTTCTTTAGCTTCTTTGAGATAGCTTTCAGCAAAGTGCACTTGACCAAGCTTTGCAATTTCAACAACGCTTTGGGCGCTATGAAATTTTGAAACAGCCAATAAAGTTAAATCATCAGCTTTTCTTTGCGCAAGATTGCATGCATTTGCTATATTTTCAAGAACTTGTCTATAGTTTGTTTCAAGCATTATTCTACCTTTGCTCAATTCAAAAATTAAACATTAAAAACGTCAGTTTCTCTAATGAAGTTAGGGTCATCAATCCAGTTATCTTTCACTTTAACCCAAAGTTCTAAGTGAACTTTAGTGCCAAGAAGTTCTTGAATATCCATTCTAGCTAAAGTGCCGATAGATTTAATTGTTGCACCTTGTTTACCAATAATCATTGATTTGTGGCTAGGGCGTGAAACATAGATAACTGCGTGAATAACTGTTCTTTTTTTATCTTCTTCCCACTGTTCAATTTCAACAGCTGTCGAATATGGAACTTCTTGATGAAGTTTATCAAATACTTTTTCACGAACCATTTCAGCGCATAAAAAGCGAAGTGGTGCAGTTGAGATTTGATCTTCTGGGAATTGTGCTTCTTGATTTGGAAGGCGGCCTACAATAATCTTTTTTAATGTATCAACACCGTCTTTTTGTAAAGCGGACATAGGGAAAACATCAGCGCTTGGGAAGAGTTCGCTTAATTTTTCAACTAAAGGAAGCATACGAGTTTTATCGTGGAACATATCAATTTTATTGATAACAATAATCGCAGGTTTGTCACCACTTCTAATAATATCTGCAACTGGAAGTAAATCTCTTTCTAAAAAGTCAGGCTTATTGATATAAAGGTGACCATCAAGCATAAGAAGCGCAACATCAGCCATACCAATACTTTGGAAGATTGCTTCACGCATTACTTTACCAAGCTGACCACGCATTTGCGCACGGTTGTGGTGAAGCCCTGGTGTATCCATAAAAATAGTTTGGCTATTTTTTTCTGTAAGAATACCAACGATTTGGTTACGTGTAGTTTGTGGCTTTGGTGTTACAATGCTAAGTTTTTGGCCAAGCATAGCATTTAAAAGAGTTGATTTACCGGCATTTGGTGGGCCCATAAGTGCAACCCAACCGCAGTGATGATTTGTTTGATTTTCTGACATTTCTTCTCCAGAATTTAAAGGTGATCATTTACCCATTCTTTGTTCGAGTAAAAAAAAGATGTGCATTTATCGCACATTTTGAATTTATCGTCAAGTTTTCATCTTTAGCAAAAAAATAATAAATAAAAATATTTCTTTATAGAAAAATTTTAAAATAAAAAAACTCCTTTTTATAAAGCTTTTGCAATTCAAAAAAGGAGTTTATAGTTTACTATTTATACAATTTATTTTTCTAGTGGTGGATACACAATACAATCAATAAATGGGTTTTGATAATTGATATTTTCTTTTTCTTTCAAGTGAACTATACGTGGATTTTCGCTATCAATTTCTAATCTATCCTCAGCTAACCAACGTAAAGCCTGCACGTAGATTTTGTGTTCAAATGAATGGAGCTTATCAACTGTTTTTTCAAATACTTGAAATGTAGTTGGCATTGCAGCTTGAATAATAATTGCGCCATTATCCATAATTTCATCAACAAAATGCACAGTACAACCAAATATTTTCACGCCATAATCTTTTGCATCTTCAATGCCTTGGGCACCCTTAAAAGAAGGAAGAAGAGCAGGGTGAACATTTAAAATTCGCCCTTTATACGCTGAAATAAATTCAGAAGTTACAAGGCGCATATAGCCAGCCATTGCTATAGTATCTACTTCATATTTTTGAAGAATTGCCACAACTGCTTTATCATAATCTTCACGTGAAGCATAATCTTTATGCGCTAAAACTTCGCAAGGAACATTTAATTTCTTTACTCTTTCAATAACGCCAGCATTCTCTTTATTCGTGAAAACAAGTGAAATTTCAGCATCAAGAAAACCATCTTGCGCAGCTTTAATAATTGCTTCAGCGTTTGAGCCAGAGCCCGAAGCTAAGATAGCAAGTTTTAATCGCATGTATAAAACTCCTTAATTGCATCAACAAGTTGTGGAATTGTAAAGTCTTGCGGTTGAATGTCTGCTTTGAAAGAAAATTCACTCAATGTATCAGAAGTGATATCACCAATAGATGCAAACTTCAACTTACCTGAATCAGCAGATTTTTTTACAACTTCTTGCGGAATTTGAGCAAAGAAGTTTTTCACAGTTGAAGATGAACCGAATGAAACACAGTCGATTTTATTTTCTTCAATCATCTCTATAAGTTTTTCTTTATTATTAACTGTTGCAACTGTTTCATAAATTGTAAGCACTTTTACTTTTGCACCAAATTTATTGAGTTCAGTTGGTAACAATTCACGTGCTTCTTTTGCTCTAATAATAAGGATATTTTTATTTTCAACACCAAATTCATTCAAGCCTTCTGCAATGCCTTCTGCTTTATATACAGCGGGGATGAAATCAGGCTCAATACCGCGTTTTCTAAGGCCTTCAGCAGTTGCAGGTCCAATTGCAGCAATTTTAGTGTTTGAGAAAATACGTGAATCTATTTTAGTAGTTGAGAGGCGATTATAAAAATGTTCAACGCCATTGATTGAAGTGAAAATCACCCAATCGTAGTTTTGCATTTGATTTACTTCAACATCAACTTCATCAAAATTTTCTATAGGAGTAATTTTAATAGTTGGGAATTGAACAACATTTGCGCCCAATGATTGCAGCATTAAAGCAATAGAGCTTGCTTGTTCTCTTGCACGTGTAACAACAATATTTTTACCAAGCAAAGGTTTTTGTTCATACCAATCTAATTTATCTTTCATTTTCACAACATTACCAACAACAATCAAACAAGGGTTGGTAAAATTATGGTCTTTTGCAAGCTGAGGAAGATTTTCAATTGTGCCAGTAATTGAGCGATGTTCTGGTGTGGTTGCCTTATATACAAGCGCAGCAGGCATATCTTTATCCATTCCAGCTTGAATAAGATTTTGTGCAATTTTAGGAAGATTTGCCATGCCCATAACAAAAACAAGTGTAGAAGCTGATTTTGCTAATGCATCCCAGTTATGTACGCTATCTGGCTTTGAAGGATCTTCATGGCCTGTAATGATTGTGAGCGATGATGAGTAAGAACGATGTGTTACAGGAATGCCAGCATAGGCAGGGCCAGCAATTGTGCTTGAAATGCCTGGAATTTCTTCAAAAGGAACATTGTTTGCGTGTAAAACTTCCCCCTCTTCGCCACCTCTACCGAATATATAAGGATCGCCACCTTTTAAGCGAGCAACAATTTGGCCGCCATTTTCTTTTGCTTTATCAACAAGAAGTTGGTTGATTTGATCTTGTGGAAGTGCATGATTGCCTGAAATTTTACCAACATAAATTTTTTCTGCACATTCTCTTGCAAAACCTAAAAGACTTTCAGAAGCAAGCGCATCATATACAACAACATCAGCTTCTTCTAATGCTCTTTTACCTTTAAGAGTAAGAAGTTCAACATCGCCAGGACCAGCACCAATAAGATATACCAACATATTTTTATCCTTTATATAAGCAAGTTTTTTCTTGCTTTTACCCAATTTATCAAATAAATATTTATCAATTAATTTAAAATCAAAAGCAAAATAGCATTTACCTATTTAATAATCAAGTAATTTTAATAGAGAGTGCATTATTGATAGATGATAATAATATTTTTGCAATTTAAAGGAAATTTCTTTTATAAAATTGAAAAAAAGTCTAGAAATCTCTTAAATGCAAGAAAAAAAGCTTGACAAAAGCTGTAAATATAGCCTATGTAAATTGTTCACTTCTCTATGGATTGGCCATAGGGAAAGATTATTAACCTTTTTTCTTTACGGAGAAGATATGCCTACTATTAACCAGCTCGTTCGTTACGAGCGTAAGGCACTTGCAAAACGTAAAAAAACTCCAGCTTTGCAAGAGTGCCCACAGCGTCGTGGAGTATGCACACGTGTATACACAACAACGCCTAAAAAACCTAACTCAGCGTTACGTAAAGTTGCTCGTGTTCGTTTAACAAACGGCATGGAAGTAACAGCTTACATTCCTGGCGAAGGTCACAACTTACAAGAACACAGCGTTGTAATGATTCGCGGTGGTCGTGTAAAAGATTTACCTGGTGTGCGTTACCACATCATCCGCGGTACATTAGATACTGCTGGTGTTAAAGATCGCCGCCAACGTCGTTCTAAATACGGTGCTAAAAAACCTAAATAGTTCTGCTAAGTAAAGGATGTGTATTCCCTTTATTTAGCTGACAGGTTAGAAGTGCTTTTTTAGCACAACATGTGCGGTGGTTCCAATCATGAAACAATGTAAAGCTTAACATTTTGTGTATACCGAACAAATTTTGAAATGTTTTGCACTAGTCCGAAGGAGGACTCACCATGCCCCGTAAAGGTCCTATCCCTAAACGTGAGATTTTGCCAGATCCCCTTTATAATAGCCGTTTAGTTGCTAGATTTATCAACCGTCTTATGTACGATGGTAAAAAAGGTGCTGCAGAGAAAATTATGTACAATGCTTTAGAAGTATTAGCTGAAAAAACTGGTGACGAACCAATTAAAGCATTCGAAAAAGCAATGGAAAATGTAAAACCTAACACAGAAGTAAAATCACGTCGTGTTGGTGGTGCAACTTATCAAGTTCCTATGGATGTTCGTCCTGAACGTCAATTCGCATTAGCTATTCGTTGGCTCATTACTTATTCACGTCAACGTGGCGAAAAAAGCATGGTAAGCAAGCTTTCAGCTGAATTTATCGATGCTTATAACAACCGCGGTGGCGCTGTTAAGAAGAAAGAAGACGTACACCGTATGGCAGAAGCAAACAGAGCGTTTGCTCACTTCCGCTGGTAGTAATTATTGAAGAGGGAAACTTTTGGAAAACTAAGTTTAAGTTTTCCTCTTCTTATTTAAAATCTTTTCTTTGTTTTGTTCAAGTGATACTTTAAAAAAAAGTAATATTTTTTTGAATAAAACCATAGTCTTTTATAAAATGAACAATCAGAATATCTTTATATTCTAAGGAGAAATGACAGTGTCAGCTCAAGCAACCCCTATAGCAAAATGGCGTAACATTGGTATTATGGCGCACATCGATGCTGGTAAAACAACAACTACAGAACGTATCTTGTATTACACAGGTGTTAACCACAAAATCGGCGAAACCCACGAAGGTGGCGCAACGATGGACTGGATGGAACAAGAACAAGAACGTGGTATTACAATTACATCTGCTGCAACAACATGTCAGTGGGATGATCACAACATCAATATTATTGATACTCCTGGACACGTTGACTTCACAATCGAAGTTGAACGTTCTTTACGTGTTCTTGACGGCGCAGTAGCTGCATTTGATGCTGTTGCTGGCGTTGAACCACAATCAGAAACAGTATGGCGTCAAGCTAACCGTTATGGCGTTCCACGTATCTGTTTCGTAAACAAAATGGACAGAATTGGTTCTAACTTCTTCCGTTGCGTTGACATGATTAAAGATCGTTTAAAAGCAAAACCTATCATGCTTCAAATTCCAATTGGTAGCGAAGATTTATTTGAAGGTATTGTTGACTTAGTTTCTGGTAAAGCAATTTATTATGATAAAGCTTCTAAAGGTGCTGAATTCACAATCACTGACGTTCCTGCTGAATTACAAGAAATTTTCGAAGAAAAACGTATGGAAATGCTTGAAGCAGTTGCTGAAGAAGATGAAGTTTTATTAGAAAAATATCTTGAAACAAGTGATCTTACTGAAGAAGAAATTATTTCTTGCGTGCGTAAAGCTACAATCGCTATGAATATCGTTCCTGTTCTTTGTGGTTCTGCTTTCAAAAACATGGGTGTTCAACCACTTCTTGATGCTATCGTTCGTTACTTGCCTTCACCATTAGATCTTCCTCCAATGAAAGGTGTAGTAGTTGATTCAAACCCTGAAGAAGAAATTGAATGTATTCCTTCAAGCAAAGAACCTTTAGCTGGTCTTATCTTCAAACTTTTCTCAGATCCATACATCGGTCACTTATCATTCTTCCGTATTTACTCAGGTAAAATCGAAGCTGGTATGACAGTGTTCAACTCTGGTACACAAAAGAAAGAACGTGTTGGCCGTATCTTACGTATGCACGCTAATAAACGTGAAGAAATCAAAGAAGCAGGTGCAGGTGACATCGTTGCTTTAGTTGGTTTGAAAAACGTTTCAACTGGTGATACATTATGTAACGAAGGCAAAAACATTGCTCTTGAATCACTTGATATTCCAGAACCAGTTATCGAAGTTGCAATCGAACCTAAAACAAAAGCTGACCGTGACACACTTTCAGCTGCGTTGAACAAACTTGCTAAAGAAGATCCATCATTCCGTGTAAAAGGTGATGATGAAACTAACCAAACTCTTATTGCTGGTATGGGTGAACTTCACTTAGAAATTATCGTTGACCGTTTATTACGTGAATTCAACGTTAATGCTAACGTAGGTAAACCACAAGTTGCTTACCGTGAAACAATCGGTAAAGCTTCTAAATCAGATATGAAATATGCTAAACAATCAGGTGGTCGTGGTCAATACGGTCACGTTGTGATTGAAGTTGAACCAAATTCTGGCAAAGGCTATGAATTTGTTAACTCTATCAGCGGTGGTGTAATTCCTAAAGAATACATTCCAGCAGTTGATAAAGGTATTCAAGATGCATTAAAAGCTGGTGTATTAGCTGGCTTCCCAGTTGTTGATGTGAAAGTAAACCTCGTTTTCGGTTCTTACCACGAAGTTGACTCATCAGAACAAGCATTCTTTATTGCTGGTTCAATGGCTATTAAAGAAGCTATGCAAAAAGCAGCTCCAATTCTTTTAGAACCAATCATGGACGTTGAAGTTGTTACTCCAGAAGATTACTTAGGTGATGTTATGGGTGACTTGAACGGTCGTCGTGGTCGTGTTCAAGGTATGGAAGCTCGTGCTGGTGCGCAATCAATCCGTTGTCAAGTTCCACTTTCAGCGATGTTTGGTTATTCAACAGACTTACGCTCACGTACACAAGGTCGTGCAACATTCTCAATGCAGTTCGATCACTACGAAAGAGTACCACAAAGCATTCAAGAAGAATTATCTAAAAAGAATGCATAATTATTAGAACCTTCTAATAATATTGTGAATAATTTGAGAGCCTACTTTATGTAGGCTCTTTTTTTCTTTAGTGTTTGCTTGAACTAATATATCTTGTTATTGAGTATAAGTTTGGATTAGATTTTGTAAATAAAATGACTTATTTTATTCTTAGACGAAGTGATTTTTTACAAAATAAAAAAATACCTTACTCAAAAGAATAAGGTATTAATTATCGTTTTATAGAAATTTATAGAAAAAGGAAATTATTTCAATATAAACAAGTAAGTAAAAAGATTTTTGTTTTTACAAGAAGTTTATTTTCCTTCCATACGTTTTATTTCTTCTGTAACTTCTTTTTTAGATAATGGATAACATTTTGTATATGTTTGATTTTCAATAACTTGTTTTTCAACAAGGAAATGTTTTTGAGCATACTTTGCAAGGTTTGCCCAGTGCGTAATAAGTAGCATTTGTTGTTTTTCAGAAAGTGCCTTTAATCTTTCTGCAACTTTATTTAATGTATTACCACCAATTCCGGCATCAACTTCATCAAAAATAAGAAGTGATAATTCTGAATGAGCTTGTAAAGAAGTAATTGCAAGCAAGAAACGAGAAAGCTCACCACCAGAAGCAATTTTATCTAATGCTTGAGGAGGCTGACCAGGGTTAGGGGCAAAGAGTAGAGTATAATTATTTTCGATACTTGCTTCTAAATCTTGGAATGAAGGCCAAATTTCTTTTTTATTGAGATTTGGTAAAATATCTAAACCTTCTGCAAAGCCTAGACCTCGTAATTCAGTTTTTAATAATTCACAAAATTTTTGCGAAGCAGTATCTCGAGAAATATTTAAAGTGTTAAGTACTTTTTGCAAATCTTGAATGAAGGCAGCTTCTTTTTTATCTGCTTGCATCATATCAAGTTCCGCATTATCTAAAAATGTTAAATTTTCTTCAATTTCTGCTTGTAGATTTATAATTTCAGGAATAGTTCTTCTGAGCTTTCTTTTTAATTGAGCAAATTCAAAAAGACGATGTTCAACAGTTTCAATGTCATAGCCGTCTTCACTTTGAAATTTAGGAATAGCTCTTAAATTGTTTTCAATGTCGTATACTGACTGTGAAAGTTCTTCAAGTTTTTGCACTTTGTCGTGGAAAGATGTATCAAATTCAGCTATTTGATTCATGATTCTTGATAAAGAAGAAATTTGTCCTGTAAGTGTTGGCTCTGTTCGAAGTAAAGTGATTCCACTAGCATATAATGATTGAATTTTTTCATAAGAACGAAATTCTTGACGGATTTCTTCAAGCCTTTCTTCTTCATTTGGTTCTGGATTAACTTTATTAATCATTTCTTGCTGTGATTCAAGAAGTTCACGTTTATCTCTAAGATCATTTATTCTTTGCAATAAATTTTTCTTATACAAGCTAATTTCTTTTAATTGTGTGAGAAGTTCATCTTTTTCTTGAAGTAAAACTTTAGCTTCGTCATCAAGGTATTCATCTATAAGTTTAGCTTGAAAAGAAGATTGAAGAAGTTTTTGCTGGCCATGTTGTGAAGCATGCAAAATAAGATTATGGCGCATTGACTTAATTGTTTCTTGTGTGGTGAGTTGACCATTTAAGAAAAATCTGCTTCGGCCTGTTTCAGCAATTAATTCACGGCGAATAATAACTTCGCTATTATTATGATAGAATAGGACTTGTACTTCAGCTTTTTCTGCGTTGGGGCGAATAAGAGAGGTTTCAAGTTTTTCACCTAAGACAAAATTCAAAGCTTTAATAATAAATGATTTACCTGCGCCTGTTTCACCAGTGAGAACATTCATGCCTTTTGTAAAGTCAAGTTGCATATCTTCAATAAGCGCAAGATTTTTTATGTGGAGAAATTCAAGCATGATAACCTCATATGATAAGAGTGAAATATTAGCTGTTGAAATACATTACTATTTTTTTATTCGTGGGTCAAGCCAATCACGAAGAGCTTCACCTAGTAAGTTATAGCCAAGAACTGTTATAACAATGGCTAGTCCAGGATAAAGTGAAATCCATGGTGCAATTTCTAAAACATTTTTGCCTTCCATGAGAATATTTCCCCAGCTTGCTTCAGGTGGTTGAACGCCAATTCCTAAAAATGAGAGGGAAGATTCAACTAAGATTGCACCAGCAATACCTAAAGTCATTGAAACTAGAACAGGCGCGAGAACATTTGGTAAAATATGGATAATCAAAATGCGAAGAGATGATGCACCTGCAATTTTTGAAGCTGAAATAAATTCACGTTGTTTCATAGAAAGCGTTTCAGCGCGAACTAATCTTGCAACGCCCATCCAAGAAGTGAGCCCAATAACAGACATGATCGTAAAAACATTTGGTTCCAGAAAAGTTATCACAGCAAGAATTAGAAAAAATGAAGGAAAACAGAGCATTATATCAACAAAACGCATAAGTATCTCATCAATTAGTCCACCAAAATAACCAGCAGTAAGACCAATTACGACTCCAATAAATGATGAAATTCCAACTGCAACAAAACCTACAAAGAGTGAAATGCGTGCTCCATAAAGCATGCGTGAAAATAAATCTCTGCCTAAATCATCTGTTCCAAACAAATGCGCAGCACTTGGAGCTTCAAGAGAGGCAATAGGGTTGATAGCATTTGGATCATAAGGCGCAATGAAAGGTGCTAATAGTGCTAACATTGCCATAGTAAGAACAATTGATAAGCCAAGAATAAGAAGAATGTGATTTTTAATGAACTTCATAACTATACCAATTTATTCTTTATTTTGAGCTGAATAGCGTATGCGAGGATCAGCTAACGAGTATGAAATATCAGCAATAACATTACCTAGAAGTGTTAGGAAAGCACCAATAACTAGATTTCCCATAATGAGCGGGTAATCACGGCTCATCACACCCGCATAAAAAAGTTGACCAAGACCAGGCAAAGCAAACATACTTTCAATAATAACAGAACCACCAATTAAACCAGGAATAGAGAGACCTAGTAAAGTAATAATTGGTAAAAGCGCATTTCTAAAAGCATGATGAAAAAGAATTTTACTTTCAGATACACCTTTTGCGCGTGCTGTAAGAATATAGTCTTGACGTAAAACTTCAAGCATTGAAGAACGTGCAAAGCGTGATGCACCGGCAATACTGCCAATTGTTCCTATAAAAATTGGCATGGCAAGATGCCAAGAAATATCTTTTATTTTACCCCAAGTTGACAAGTTTTCATAATTAAAGGAAGTGAGCCCTGAAATTGGAAACCAAGCTAAATCTATACCAAAATAAATCATGCAGAGTAAAGCAAGCCAAAAAGAGGGCATAGCAAAACCTAAAAAAACTAATATTGTAAGTGCTTTATCAATAAAAGTTCCTTGCTTATAAGCAGATACTATTCCAATAGGAAGCGCAATGAGTAGGGTGATGAAAAGCGAAATTACGTTCATACCAAGCGTAAGCGGAAGGCGCTCTAAAATTTTATCAATAACAGGGCGCGAATCAGAAGACATTGAATAACCAAAATCTAAACGAATAAGACGTGAAAGCCAATCAATATAC
Source organism: uncultured Desulfovibrionaceae bacterium (assembly GCA_964370245.1). Classification (GTDB taxonomy): domain Bacteria; phylum Desulfobacterota; class Desulfovibrionia; order Desulfovibrionales; family Desulfovibrionaceae; genus CAYJAZ01. Next base: position 7,034 of record CAYJIN010000037.1, on the reverse strand, counting down.
TGTTCAAGTAGTGGTTTATTCAAGCCATAAAGTTCATCAAGTTTAGCTTTAACCGCATCAGTTGCTAAAGGATTTAAACTTGTTTGCATATCTGTTGGCGTGCCTGGTGCAAGATGAATGACGCAAAAAGAAATCAAGGTTATTCCCCATAATACAATTAAAAGCCAGAGTATTTTTTTGAGTATTTTCATGCGATTATGTGATTTTTGATTGATTTAATTTTACGATTATATTTTTTAGACTTCTGTATTAATCCATTCAGCAATTCTAGCGCTTTCGTCAGTCCATTCTTTTTGATTGATACGAACTTTTAAGAATTGATGGTATATATCATCAATAATATCAAGTCCTTCTTCCATGAGATACATTTTTTCTAAGAAAATAGCATCAGGGTTATCATCGGCTTCTTCTTTTTGGATTTTAACACATTTGAGGCCATTTATTGAAAAATCGTCTGCTTTTAGTGTTACTTGCCAGTCAAGTTCACCCATTTCAATGCGAATAAGCGCACGCACAACAAGTTTACCTGTAATCAAGCCCATTCTTGCTTCACGCAAAGCTGAATTTACACCTGAAACAGAGGCAGTTTCAACAGCATCACTTTCGCCACCACGAACAACAACTCGTTGATGAACGTAAAGAACATAAGGAGTTTGATCTTTTATTTTACGGAAAGTTCCATTTTGTTTTTCAGAGCTATACCAAAGCCATGTAAGAAATTCTTGGCCAAGAGCCACTTCTATACTAGTTCCGAGATTTTCCATTCTAGTTTCCTATAAATATTGATATAATATATTGATATATTAGATAAATTTAGTCATGTTGATTTTGTCTAATTCAACTGAAGCTTCTTCACCTAAAAGGTCAATTGCAAGGGTGTATGGTGTTTGCAATTCTAGATGAAGATCAAAAGTGAGAACAAAGTGTTCCAAAAATAGATCAATCATTTTTGGTTGCACAGTTCCAAGATAAATCATGTTTTTTGTAGTAGACCACACCACTTGAAATTCAGCTGGAATAGGTAAAAATCTTGTCATAAGTTTTAATTTAACTTGTTCTTTAATTTCAGTACGTCTATCTTTTGGAACAAATTTTTTACCAATTTCTTGCAATTTTCTTTCTTCTTCCATCAGTGCAATTCTTGTATGTTTTTTTAATACAGCGCCAGGAATACGTCTTGTATCAAGGCGAAGTGAAAAACAAACATAGTCGGCTTTGTCAATTGGCGTACGTTCAAATTCAGTGTCTAGCATATCATCAAATGAAGTCCAGCCCCAAGCACGCTCAGTAGCAATTTCATCAATGTCTTTAAATGAATATTTTGTAAGAAGTTCATGCAATGAACTCATTGTTTCACTTGGAATTTCGTCAATAATTTTAAAACGAGTAAAAGAAGTGCTTGCGTTTAGAAAACTCATATCAACCTCATATTGTGTATTGTAGATTATTTTTAGCAGAATATTATACAAATGTCTATCGAATAATAGGTATATAATTAGATGAATAAATTTGTAAAACACTATAAATTCGAGTATTTGAATATAAACTAGCTATTTTTGAGTTTTGTGCATTTTTTATATATTTGCTCAGAAAAATATTTAAAATCGAAAATTGAAGCTATTATGAAAGGAAATTTTTTTTCATATGAATAACATATTGCTGAAACTGAATCATAAGCACTTGGAAATAAATCTAACTAAAATAAATTCAAATAATTGCTAAGGCGAAATAAGAATAAAAGAAATCGAAACAGACATTTACACACTATCATGACATTATATAAATGTCTCATAATGAAAATTATGTAAACTTTGACAATAAATGAAAAATAGTTCTCTATCATAATCTCTTGTTTTCATAGAATATTTATAATTTGAACATAAAAAAAGGCGCCTTTTGAGCGCCTTATATTCAATAAAGACCTATGTTTTATTTTTTTGTTGTGATAACTTGTGATCTTACATCTTCAATTCCACTTACTTTGTTTTTGCCTGAAATTCGCCATCTATATTCATCATAAACTGGTGCTGGACAATAATTTATTTGAAATACATTTGTTTCAAAATCAATTACTTCAACTGCAGCAACTGTAGTATGCATTTCGGTAGCAAATGGACAATTTACACATGCTTCAGTAAGGCCTTGAACTTCTAAAGTTATTGTGTCAACACTATTAATATTTCCATCAACTGTACCAAAAACTGTTAAGCAATCATTATTAATTGTTGCTCCAACATTTTGCCAAGCATATTTTTCAGAATTAAAGTTTGATTTTGGTAATGTTTTTCTTCCACAAGCAGTGAGTGAAAACGATAATGTAAATGCTAAAAGTAAAACTAAAAGTAATGTTGTTCTTTTTTTCATGCTATTCTCTTTTATTTAGTGTTATAAATCAATTAGTTATTATTCTGACTAGACTTCGAATTTTGTTCTAAATCATTAGGGATTCCCCAAAGTTTTTTCCATTCAATGAGCATATTTAATGCTTGCATTGGTGAAATTTCATCTGGTTTCATGTCTAGTAGAATTTCAACAAGTGGATGATTTTGCTTACTTTCTTGTGGAAGTAAAAAATCTTCATATTCTTTTACTACCTCTTCTTCTTTTGGAAGATCTATCCCTGGAAGTGAAAGAAAATCTTGTTTTTCAGCAAGAAGTGGCGCAAATGATTTTGAATTGTCAGCTCTATATTGTTCTAATGATTGTAGAATATATTTTGCTCTTTGCACGACTGAATTTGGAATACCTGCTAATTTAGCAACTTCAATACCATAACTTTTGTCAGTAGGCCCAGGCACAAGTTTGCGTAAAAACACAATTTCACCCTGCCATTCACGAATAGCTACATTTGTTGTATATACGCCATATTGTTTACTTTCTAATGAGGTAAGTTCATGATAGTGTGTTGCAAAGAGCGTGCGCGGCGAAAGAGCGTCTTTTTTTGTAAGATCTTCAACAATAGCCCAAGCAAGTGAAAGTCCATCATAGGTGCTTGTTCCACGCCCAATTTCATCAAGAATTATAAGTGATTTTTTTGTTGATTGACGCAATATTCTTGCGGTTTCTATCATTTCAACCATAAAAGTGCTCTGACCTCTTGCAAGGTTGTCACTCGCGCCAACACGTGAAAAGATGCGATCAGTAATTCCAATTTCAGCTTTTGCCGCAGGTACATACGCACCCATCTGAGCAAGCAAAACAATTAATGCAGTTTGTCTTAATGTTGTTGATTTACCAGCCATGTTTGGACCAGTGATAAGTAAGAGACGTTTCTTTTCATCAAAAGACAAGCTATTCGGCACAAAATTTGTTCTACCAATGAGTGGCTCAATAACAGGATGCCTTCCGTCAGTTATTCTTAGATGAATATTATTTTCTAAATTTGGGCATACCCAATTGTTTTTACAGGCAATTTCAGCAAAAGATTGTGAGCAATCTAGCTGAGCAACTGCATCTGCCATAAAAACAAGTCGGGCACGTAACGAACAAAGTTTTTCACGTAATTCTTGAAAAAGTTTTAATTCTAACTGTTTACGGATTTCAGAAGCAGAAAGAATTTCATGTTCAAGCTTTTTTAAATCATCTGTTGCATATCGTTCAGCATTTCCTAAAGTTTGCTTAATTGTGAAATGTGAAGGAAGATTTGCAGGCTTATTTGCCTTTGAAATTTCATAATAATAGCCAAAAACTCTATTATATCCGAGTTTTAGTTTTGGTATTTGGCACTGCTCTTGCTCTTTTTGTAATTCATTATTGAGAAGAACTTCATTATCTTCAATAAGCAAAATATAATGATCAAGTTCAGAATTATATCCTTTTCTGAAAATATTACCATCAGTTATAGATGTTGATGGATCATCAGCAATGGCTTTTTGCAAGTGAAGGGCTACATCTTCCATTGAATCCCAATTCTTTAGAATATCTGAAAGCATACGAGGAAAGGAATGTAACACTTCTTTTTTACTTTTCGAAATATATTCTTCATTCTTTAGATTTTCAACTTCTTCATTTTGTGGAGCTTTGAAGAATATATCATAAATTTTAGGAAGTGTAAGAAGCGCTTCGCCTAAAGCTTTTATGTCTTTAGGAAGTGCACGATTTAGGTGAATTTTTGTTGAAAGTCTTTCAATATCATAAAAAGTTTTAAGCTTTTCACGCAATTCAGCACGAATGAGTGAATTTTCAACAAAGAAAGTTGTGAGATTTTGTTGATAGCTGATTCTTTCTTTTTCAGCAAAAGGTTGACGAATGCGAAGATTTAATAAACGCCCACCACTAGGTGTGAGTGTTGCGTCAACCACATGTGATAATGTGCCAAGCCCTTTTTTACCATCGGTTCTTATGAAAAGTTCAAGATTTTTTTCAGTTACTTCATCAACAACCATATACTTTTTTAGTTGTAATGGCTTGAAGTCTTTAAGATAGTTAATACTTTGCTTTTGCGTTTGCTCTAAATAAAGAAGCAATGCACCAAGACAAGAAATAAGATTTGGCTTATCTTCTAAACCAAGACTGGCAGCATCTTGAACAGATTGAATTTTTTTTAATCTATCTAATGATTTTGTTTTATCAAAGTGCGAGCGAATTGGAAGGAAAGTTTTTCTCACACCCTCAACATTCTTTACAAAAGCAGGCGGGCTTACATTGTCAGCCAAGAGAAGTTCACGTGGTGCAATTTTCAAAACCCATTGTGTTACTTCGCTTTCTTTTTGGCTTTCAAAGCCTGTCCAATCACCTGTTGAAACATCAAGCCATGCAAAAGCAAATTTTTCTTCATTTATATTATGAAAATAAGCGCCTAAATAGTTGTGTTCTTTTGCATTTAAGTTGTTAGGTTCAACAATAGTTCCTGGTGTAATGATGCGAGTAACTGCTCTTTTTACAAGGCCTTTTGCTGTTTTAGGATCTTCAATTTGGTCACAAATAACAAGCGTAAAACCCCTATCAATAAGCTGTGATGCATAGTTTTCAAGGGCATGATGAGGAACACCAGCCATTGGAATTGTTGAATCTTTTGAACGCGCTGTAAGTGTTAGCTGTAGTTCACGTGCTACTTCAACTGCATCATCAAAGAAAAGCTCATAAAAATCGCCCATACGATAGAAAAGAAAACCTTCAGGATATTCCTTTTTAATCTCTAAATACTGTGCGTACATAGGTGATAATTTTTCAGGAATTTGTATTGTATTTTCTTTTTTTTGTGAAAGATTTTCAGGCTGTGTATTTTCTGTCATGGCTTTTCTCAAAAAGTCTAAATTATGAAAATTATATAAGTAATATGCTGTATAAACTAAAAAACCAAACAATTTCAGAAAAAGTTCGGTTTTTTAGAAGATTATATAAAAGTGAAATTATTCTTGTACTGGAGTTTTTAATTGCTCGATTTCTTGTTGAAGTTTAGCAATTTCAGCATTAAGAATTTCTTCTTTTTTGAGAGCTTTTTCGTTAGCACTTTTCAAAGTTAAGTCAGCTTTTTCAAGTTTCTTTTGAAGACCATTCGCTTTTGATTTTGCAGCAGAACAACGCGCTGTAAGTGAAATTCTGTCCCACATAAGCATAAGAAGAATAAGAAGACCACCGAAAGTAAAACATAAAAGCATAATTGCATAAAGAGGCATAGGAATTGATTGCATAACAGGTACAAAAAGCAAATCAAGTGTTAAAACAACAGGTTCATCAAATGATGCCTGGTTTTGAACAAAGAAAAGCATAACAATAAAGAAGATAAGAACTGATAATAGAACTTTTAAATAACGCATGAAAACTCCTTAAAATCGCACAATTTATTATATAGAAAACACTTATCATTAATAAAATAGTTTCGCAAGTTTTAAAGCGTGCCATTTTAGAAAAATGATTAAAGTTTTTTTTAGATTTATTGACTCATTCTTTTATGAGAAGTGTTGGAAATTTAAATTTGCTAAAATCTAAAGCAATACTTCATAATTTTACTCTTCTTTATCAATTATTCTAATAAGTTCAAAAACTTCTATTTCTTCTTCTTTACCTTTGAGCTTGATATGCGTGCCTATGCTTTTTACTTCTATTCTGCCCTGCAGGTGTTTTACAACTTCTGCTGAAAGCAAGATTTGCCCAGCTTTTGCCATTCCTTCAAGACGTGACGCTGTGTTTACAGTATCACCAATTGCGGTGTAGTCCATATGCACGCTTGAACCAATGTTTCCAACAACAGCAGGCCCAAAATTTATACCAACGCCCATACCTATATAGTAGCCATATTCATTGTAAATTTCTTCAGTAAGCTGCTTTTGCCCCTCAATAATTGCTGAGGCAGCTTTAATTGAATCAAAAAGAAAATCCTCTTTTACGATTGGTGCACCAAAAAATGCCATTGTGCAGTCGCCAATAAATTTATCCAGTGTACCTTTATGTTGAAAAATACAATCAGAGGTAAGTGTAAGAAATTTATTTATAATTTCAACAACTTTATGCGGTTCAAGTTTTTCTGAAAGTGAGGTAAAGCCACGTATATCAACAAATAAAACAGCAATTTTTACAAGTTTACCATTCAATTCCAAACCTTTGTTACGGCTTTGTAGTATTTCCCCGACTATTTCTGGTGAAACATAGCGTTGAAACATGTTTGCAATATCTTTTTTTTCTAAATCTGCCCTTCTGTAATTAATTGCAATTGCAATAATATATAAAACAGTTAGCGCAAAAGGAAGTTGAAAAACTGCAAGTAAATAGCCTTTTTGAAAAATAAAATAACAAAAATTTATCCAAACGAAAATTGAAATTGCCCACACTGAGGTAATTTTTTTAACATTTTGTGAATAGCTATACATAAAAAAGCAAAATATTACAAAACCTAAAAAGAGTTTTTGATAATATAATGAAACTTCTGTTTTTGTTTGTTCGTTTAATAATGCTGAAATTGAGTTTGCTAAATATTCAACACCATACATATTTTTTGAATGGTCAATCGCTGTTTTATATTCATCTTGTAAGCCTGAAGTGTAAGGGCCAATAAGCACAATTTTATCTTTAAAAAAAGTAGGGTCAAGATTCTT
>CAYJIN010000036.1:5799-20276 GCA_964370245.1 uncultured Desulfovibrionaceae bacterium | reverse complement strand
TTTTTCTTAAAAGCATTGCAAGAGTGTTTAGCCAATCAGCATTATCTTCTTGAAGGGCAAGAGCTTTTTCATAATAAACTGCTGCATTTTTATAATCTTTTGCATGCAAAAATGCTTCTGCAATGCTTGCAAAGTCTTCAGCAGTTGTGTGTTCAATTGCGCTGAACTTTTCAAAATCAGCAATGGCTGCTTCAGTGTTGCCTTCCTTGTATTTAAGAATACTTTTTTCAATTTCAAGCTTGTGTTTTTTCTTTTTCTCTTCAATTTCCGCTTGAATAAGAGCATTCGCTTCATTTTTTACGTCGTCATTAAAGGCATCTAAAACAATGTTTATAGTGTCAAGAAGATCACGCTCTTTACCTGGATTATAACGAATATCCATAGGGAAATGCGCTTTAATCCTTGGGTGTGACATGATAGAATATGTGCCAGTATCAATAAGCTTTTCGATTTCTACCTTTTCAGCACGCATAAGATTTGCGCCAATGGTCGCAACAAGCAGATTTTTAAGCGCAGTAATAGCAGGAAGAAGTTTTTCTTGCTTTACATAACTATTAATGAGGCTTGCTTCTTTACGAACATTTGTGAGATCTTTTGACATATAAATTCTCCGACTTTAGCAAACTAAAGTCTAAGCTAGGCTAAAATAGCCTTCACTTTTTCTAAATCCGCTGGAGTGTCAACTCCAATAGAATAGTAATCTGTTGTAACAACTTGAATTTGAATGTTATTTTCTAATAATCTTAATTGCTCAAGCTTTTCTCTTTCCTCAAGATGAGAGGGGGAAAGCTCGGTAAAAAGTTTTAGGATATCATATCTAAATGCATAAAGCCCAACATGCGCATAAAAACTTTGCCCAACAGTTTCGTCTTCATCCCTTGTATAGGGAATTGGCGAACGGGAAAAATAAAGTGCATTATTATTAATGTCAAGCGTAATTTTTACGGTGTTCGCAGAGAGAAAGCGCTCTTTATCTATAATTGTATCTAATTTATGTGCAAGAGTAGACACTTGCACACCTGGTTTCATGTGAAAAGGAGTTGTAAGTTGGTTAATCATTTCAGGATTAATTAAAGGTTCGTCACCTTGTATATTAATAATGATTGAAGAGTCTGGAAGATTAAGCTGATTAGCTGCTTCACAAATGCGGTCAGAGCCAGAAGAATGCTCTTCTTTTGTCATTAAGCAAGGCACGTCATACTCTTTCGCGGCTTGCATAATGCGTTCGTCATCCGTAGCAAGATAAACAGCTTTCACTTTAGCTTTCATTGCTTGTTGGTAAACATGCCAAAACATGGGCTTGCCATTAATCATAGCAAGTGGTTTACCTTCAAATCTTGTGCTCTTGTAACGAGCAGGTATTATAGCGTAAATATCCATATAAAACCTTTTAATAGAAACTATATTGTATTTTCGTTTATTTTAGGTGGAAAGTCAAGGCAGAATAATTTATTTTTTAGAATAGGTAGTTAAAAATATTTAATTATTTATATGTTTTCTAATCTTATTTGCCTTTTTGACACGCAATTGCATCTTTAATAAATGCATCAATTTCTTCTTTCTTTGTTGCAAAAGAACACATAAGACGAGTTTCATTGATTTCAGGATTAATCACATAGAAATAATAGTCTTTTTGTAGTTTTTCAATAAGGCTTGGTGGCATAATTGAAAAAACAGCATTCGCTTCTGTCGGGCGAGAGATGGAAACATTAGGAACTTTTGCTAATTCAGCAGCGAAATATTGTGCCATGTTATTTGCATTTCTTGCATTTTCAAGCCAAAGATCATTTTGGAAATATTCAATAAATTGTGCCGCAATAAAGCGCATTTTTGAAAGATGTTGCAAGCTTTGTTTACGCATTTGATAGAAATCTTTTGCAAGATTTTTATTGAAATAAATAACAGCTTCGCCCATCATCATTCCATTTTTTGTTCCGCCAAATGAAAGCACGTCAATGCCAGCTTTTACTGTGAAATCTTTAATGTCACAATTCAATGCTGCAACTGCATTTGCAACACGTGCGCCATCCATGTGCACATAAAGGCCATTATCGTGTGCAAGTTTTGTTATGGCTTTAATTTCATCAATCGAATAAACAGTGCCTTGCTCAGTTGTTTGTGTGATTGAAACTAAAGCAGGTTTTACGTGGTGAACATTTGTTAAATCAAGCAAATATTTTGCCATTGCAGGCGGTGTAAGCTTTCCATTTTGTGCAGGAACAGGAAGAACTTTTGAGCTTGTGCATGCTTCAGGCGCACCGCATTCATCTGTATTGATATGCGCTACATCAGTGCAGATTGTGCCATGCCATTGACGTAAAATAGATTTCATTGCAAGCACGTTTGCGCCAGTTCCGTTGAGAGCGAAATAAATATCAATGTCTTTACCGAAAATTTTTCTAAATTCAACTTCTGATGCGGCACAATATTCATCATCACCATAAGGTTTGCATGCGCCTTCATTTGCTTTTTGAATTGCTTCCATAATGCGTGGGTGCACGCCAACTGTGTTATCACTTGCAAATATTGAATTCATAGTTTACCTCGTTTGAGCTAAGTTGTTATTTATTATAAACTTCCAAAGTAAGAGCCGTAAAATTATCTAAAGTCAAGCTTGGAAGTAAGTTTTTTTGTTCAGAGAGAATATCTTGTAACCATGCGTAATAAATTGCATAGTTTTTATGATTTGCATCTTGCGTATAAGTATGCGCTTTTGATGCCCTTATAAGCATTTGAGCCATATCTTCAATGTTTCCTGTTTCAAAGCGCCCTTTTTGGCTGACTAAATCAGGCATAACACCGATATTTGAAGAAATTAAAGGAATATTACATGCAATAAATTCAACTGCGGCACGGGCAATTGCTTCTGAGCCAACTGAAGAAAGAAGTGCAATATCACACATATTTAAAACATCATTGATTTCTTTTACTTTTCCTGTGATTTGAACTTTATCACGCACGCCATATTCGCTTGCAAGTGCATATAGCTCTTCGCTCGTGTGAATTTCATCAAAACCGATAATGCAAAGCTTTAAATTATCCATTCTTTCAGAAGCTTTTGCTAGAGCGATAATGCTTTCTTTTTGTCCTTTTATAGGGTCAAGCCTACCAAGAAGACCAATAACGCAATCGTTTTTTGAATAGCCGTATTGCTTCTTTGTTTCGTTCTTCTTCGCTGGATTTGGATAAAATTTTCTTATATCTACACCACCAAGAATGGTAAATAGTTTTTCTTTAGGAACTTGCAATTCTTCGTGCAAATGTTTGCTAATGCGTGAATTTGTTGCAATTACAGCATCGCTTATTTTTGCATAAAAATATCTATTGAGAAAAGTGTTTTTTGCAAGCCTTTGGTCGCCCCTTGTGCGCACGAGCTTAAAGCCATATTTCTTTTTAAAATAGATGAATAGAGGGAAAAGTTCGCCTCTGTGGCAATTCACAATATCGGGTTTAGTTTCTTCTATAGTTTTTTTCAAAAAAGAAAAAATTGCCGGAAAATTACTTATTTTCTTTTGATCAAATGGAAGAGCAATGCGTGGAATATCCATCTCAAGCGCAGCTTTATCAGCTTTTGTTCCTTCCAGAGTCATAACAATAGAATTATGCCCAATCTCACAAAGTTTTTTGCTAAGTTGCATAGCATACCAAGCGGTTGCATTGAAAAAACGCACATTTGCAATATGGAGTATTGTTAATTTTTTCATACTAAACCTAGAATAGAACCTTGTTGAGTGTAAGCCCTTGAGCAGGTGCAGTTGGGAAAATTGAATCTCTAACTTTTGCTTCTAGAATACTTTTAACGGCATCAACTTCAACTCTGCCTTTGCCAACATAAACTAAAAGACCCATAATATTTCTAATCATTTGCTTTAAAAAGCCACTACCTTTGAAGATGAAATCATATTGATATTCTGAAACTTGTATGATTTCAATTTTTTCTAAAGTGCGCACTGTTCTTTCGATAAGTGTGCCAGTGTTTTGAAAAGCTTTAAAGTCGTGTGTTCCAAGAAGATAAGGGATTGCTTGATTTATTTTTTCAAAATCAACAGCACCGCATGACCATGAAAAAGGATAAAGGCGAGGAGGTGTGAAATTTCTGTTTGTCCACAAAGTGTATGTGTAAATTTTTCCTGTTGAACCCATGTGAGCGTGAAAACTATCATCAACAATTGTCACTTCTTTTACGCGTATATCGTGTGGAAGTTGATTATTTATCGCAGGTTCCCAGCGCATGTTTTTTGGCTCGAAGGGCAGAGTGCAGTGCGCAACTTGCTCTTCAGCGTGCACGCCGCTGTCAGTTCTGCTTGCGCCAATAACTCGTACTGGTATTTTAAAAATTCTTAAAAAAGCTTGTTCAAGTTCGTTCTGAATGGTTGGAAGCTGTGGAATATCATCATTTCGTTCTTGAATTTGCCACCCGCAATAGGCTGTACCCACATAAGAAATAAGAAGTTTTAATTTCATGTTTGCTTTATAACAAAAAGCTTTAGATGAGTAAAGAAAAATAAGTAGGATAAAAATGATGTTCAATGCGGAAAAAAGTAAAAAACTATTTTTACAAAAAATGAATAATATCAAGATGTTATAAAATTACCATTAAATGTATTTAATCTGTTGCAAAAAAAAGAAAATTTCGTTATTTAAAAACATTCTTCTAAGTTGAGAAACTTTCTTAACTTTTTAGAAAAAAATTCAAATAAAAAGATGGTACAATTATGGACGTAATTAAAATTTTTGACACTACCTTGAGAGATGGCGAACAAAGCCCTGGTGCAACAATGAACTTACAGGAGAAATTACGTCTGGCAGCACAACTGGAAAGCTTGGGTGTTGACGTTATTGAAGCGGGTTTTCCTGCATCAAGTAGTGGCGACTTTGAAGCTGTGCAAGCAATTGCTGGCATTTTAGAAAAAGCTGAAGTTGCTGGTTTAGCACGTTGCGTTCCTGGTGATATTGATAAAACTTGGGAAGCAATCAAGCATGCGAAACATCCACGTATTCACACTTTCTTAGCTTCTTCACCTATCCACATGGAATATAAGCTTCGTAAAACTCCTGAAGAAGTAGTTAAAATGGCAGTTGCAGGCGTAAAGCATGCGGCTCAATATACAAGCAATGTTGAATTTTCAGCTGAAGATGCTTCACGTTCAGATAAAGATTTTCTTTGCGAACTTTTCTCAGCAGTTATTGAAGCAGGCGCAACCACAATTAACGTGCCTGACACTGTTGGTTATGCAACCCCTGATAACTATGCTGAAATGATTGAATATGTTATTAAAAATACAAAAAATTCTGATAAAGCAATTTTCTCAGTGCATTGTCATAATGATTTAGGTCTTGGTGTTGCAAATACTTTAGCAGCTATCAAAGCTGGCGCACGTCAAGCAGAGGTAACACTTTGCGGTATTGGCGAACGTGCTGGTAATGCTGCGCTTGAAGAATTAGTTGTTGCTATGAAAATTCGTAATGATATCTATCCATTTACAACAAATATCATCACGGAACAGCTCTATCCAGCTTGCCGTTTACTTTCAATGATTATTGGTCGTCCAATTCCTGCAAATAAAGCAATTATTGGCGGAAACGCATTTGCGCACGAATCTGGCGTTCACCAAGATGGTATGCTCAAAAACCGTGAAACTTATGAAATTATGACACCGCAGTCAATCGGGCGTACAACTTCTGAGCTTGTAATCGGTAAACACTCTGGCAGAAATGCTGTTCGTTCAAAGCTTGAATCATTAGGTTATGCGCTTGATGAAGAAAAGCTTGAAACAATGTTCAACGCAATTAAAGTGTTAGCAGACAAAAAGAAAACCATTCATGATGAAGATATTGAATCACTCATCATGGGCGAACTTTACCGTGTGCCTGATACTTACAAACTTCTTTCACTTTCTGTGCAATCAGGTTCAGGCGATTTGCCTGCAACAGCTGCAGTTGCACTTCAAGTAAACGATTCAATCAAGAAACATGCTGGTTTTGGTGCTGGCCCTGTTGACGCTGCATTGAATGTTATTTCACATATTACAGAGCGTAGCCCTGTTTTAGAAAAATATATGGTAAATGCTATCACCGGTGGGACGGACGCCCAAGGTGAGGTTATGGTAAATATCACTGATCAAGGCTTGTCTACAACTGGTAAAGGCGCTGACCCTGATATTATTAAAGCATCTGCAATTGCATATATTGATGCCCTAAACCGTTTAGTTAAAAAAGAAAAAGATAACAAAGACGACTAATGATTAAGTATTATTTGAAGGAGAATGCACTATGCCACTTACACTTGCCGAGAAAATCTTACAAGCACATACGCAAGATACAGTTAAAGAACCAGGACAAATTGTTCAATGTAAAGTTGACCTCGTCCTTGCCAATGATATCACGGCTCCCCTTGCCATTAAATCATTCAGAGAAATGGGAGCAAAAAAAGTTTTCGATAAGGACAAAGTCGCCCTTGTCATGGACCACTTCACGCCACAAAAAGATATTGATTCCGCTAACCAAGTTCTTGTAACAAGAAAATTTGCTGAAGAAATGAACATCACTCACTACTACGAAGGTGGTAATTGTGGTGTTGAGCATGCTTTATTGCCTGAACAAGGTTTAGTTGGTGCTGGCGATATCGTTATCGGTGCTGATAGTCATACATGTACTTATGGTGGCCTTGGTGCTTTTGCAACTGGTATGGGTTCAACTGATATTGCTGGTGGTATGGCTTTAGGTGAAACTTGGTTTAAAGTTCCGCCAACAATCCGTGTAACTTACAATGGCGCACTTCCACAATATGTTCAAGGTAAAGACTTAATGCTTTCTTTGATTGGTAAAATTGGTGTTGATGGCGCATTGTATAAAGCTTTAGAATTTGATGGTGATACTATCGAAAATTTAGAAGTTGAACAACGTCTTTCTATTGCAAACATGGCTATTGAAGCTGGTGGTAAAGTTGGCTTATTCGCATCTGATGAAAAAACTCAAGAATATGGCAAAGCACACAAACGCCCGAACAACATGCTTCTAAAAGCTGACGATGGTGCAAACTATGAACAACACATTACATTTGATGTTGCTTCAATGTCGCCTGTTGTTGCTTGCCCACACTTACCTGAAAACGTAAAACCTGTTGGCGAAGTAAAAGATATTAAAGTAAACCAAGTTGTTATCGGTTCATGCACAAATGGCCGTATTTCTGACTTACGTTTTGCTGCTGAAGTATTAAAAGGTAAACAAGTTGATAAAAACGTGCGTTGTATAATCTTGCCTGCAACTCCAAAAATTTGGAAAATGGCTTTAGATGAAGGCCTCATTTCTATCTTTATGGATGCTGGCTGTATTGTTGGCCCTGCAACTTGTGGCCCTTGCTTAGGCGGACACATGGGTATTTTAGGTGATGGCGAAGTTGCTATTGCAACAACAAACCGTAACTTCAAAGGCCGTATGGGCTCATTGAAGTCATTTGTATATCTTTCAAACCCATCTGTAGCGGCTGCATCTGCTGTAGCGGGTATCATTACAGATCCTAATAAATTATAAGAAAAGCTTTTAAGGAAATAGATATGAATTATAAAGGTAAAACACATATTGTTGGCGATCATATTGATACAGATGCTATCATTCCTGCACGTTTCTTAGTTTCAACTGATGCGCAAGTGTTAGGTTCAAACTGCATGGAAGGCCTTGAAGAGGGCTGGGTAAAACGTGTTAACGAAGGCGATTTTATTGTTGCAGGTAAAAACTTTGGTTGTGGTTCAAGCCGTGAACACGCGCCTGTTGCTATTTTAGGCGCAGGCATGCCATTAGTTATTGCACATTCATTCGCACGTATTTTCTATCGCAACTCATTCAACATGGGGCTTTTACTTCTTGAAGTTGGCGACGATTATCAAGGTTTTGCTGATGGCAACGACGTTGAAGTTGATACAACAAAAGGTATTATTAAAAATCTTACAACAGGTAAAGAATACGCAATTCCAACTCTTCCTGCTTCAATGCAAGAATTGTTAGACAAGGGCGGATTAGTTCCTTACGTAAAAGAAAAATTATAGAGGATAAGATTTTCGAGAGAGGAGAACCATGTTTTTTTGAAAAAAACAAGTTTCCCCTCTCTCGAGCTCTCACCCCCTCCTTAAAAACAATAAAATTGTTATAAAAAAATTAGAAGACGCCCCTACTTTAGAAATAGTAATAATTGCTTTTTCAGGAAGGGGAGTTTGAGGGGAAAATTTATTTTTATCATAAAAATAGGGTTTCCCCTCAAGACCATCTTTATTAAGGGAAAAGAAAAATCATGAATAAAAAACTATGCGTAATGCCTGGTGATGGTATTGGCCCAGAAATCACAGCGCAAGCTTTACTTGTTTTAGATGCAGTTGCGAAAAAATTCGGCCACTCATTTGAAATTGAAGAAGCTTTAATCGGTGGCGCAGCTATTGATGCTGACGGTGTTCCACTTCCACAAGCAACAGTTGATAAATGTAAAGCTGCTGACGCTGTTTTACTTGGTGCTGTTGGCGGTGAAAAATGGGATAGTATCGATCCATCAATTCGTCCTGAACGTGGTCTTCTTGGCATTCGTAAAGAATTAGGTTTATTTGCAAACCTTCGTCCTGCTATTTTGTTCCCAGAACTTGCAGGCGCATGTCTTCTTCGTCCTGACATTGTTAAAGATGGCTTAGACATTATGGTTATTCGTGAACTTACAGGCGGCATTTACTTTGGTAAACCTGCTGGCGTTGAAGTGCGTGATGGTAAAAGAGTTGGCTATAATACAATGATTTATGATGAAGATGAAATTCGCCGCATTGCAAAAGTTGCTTTTGAAACAGCAAAAAAACGTACAAATCGTCTTTGCTCAGTTGAAAAAGCTAACGTTCTCGATGTTTCAAGATTATGGCGTGAAATTATCTTAGAAGTTGCTAAAGACTATCCTGAAGTTGAACTTACACATATGTATGTTGATAATGCAGCTATGCAATTAGTGCGTAACCCTAACCAATTCGATACTATCGTAACTGGTAACTTATTTGGTGATATTTTATCAGATGAAGCTGCTGTTATCACTGGTTCAATTGGTATGCTTCCATCTGCTTCAATGGGTAATGTTGAAGAAGGCGGCCCAGCATTATACGAACCAATACACGGTTCAGCACCTGACATTGCAGGAAAAAATATTGCAAACCCACTTGCAACAATTCTTTCACTTTCAATGATGTTCCGTTATTCTTTTGGTTTAGAAGAAGAAGCAGCATGTATTGATAATGCAGTTCAAAAAGTTCTTCAAGCGAACTACCGCACAGCGGACATCATGGAAGATGGTAAAAACTTAGTTTCTACCTCTGAAATGGGCGAGCTTGTTGTAAAAAATATCTAATCTAAAATGGGGCAGTTTCGACTGCCCTTTTTTGTATCTCTCACTTCCTCATCCTTAATCTAGAAAACACTTATAGCTGGAGTTTCTGTATGCCGAAAGAAATTGAAAGAAAGTTTTTACTCAAAGATGATTCATGGAGAAATGTTGTAGCTGAACGCAATATTGAAGGTATACAAATTAAACAAACTTATTTACAAAACGCAGAATGGGGTGTAGTGCGCCTTCGTCAAGCAGGCGATAAAGCTTATCTTACAGTGAAAACTCGTTCAGAAACTATTACTCGTGACGAGTTTGAATATGAAATTCCGCTCGAGCATGCAAAAGAACTTTTTAGAAGTTTGGGGCAAATTACACGCATTGAAAAAATACGTTACAAAGTGGAACATGAGGGACATGTGTGGGAAATTGATGAATTCCAAGGTGCAAATAGTGGCTTAGTTGTTGCTGAGCTTGAACTTAAATCAGAAGATGAAGAATTTATCAAGCCTGACTGGATAGGCGAAGAAGTAAGTAAAATCAGTAAATATTTTAATTCGCAATTAGCGAAGTAGTTATATTTTTATAAGTTTTTTTTAGAAATTGTATTTAGATTTTATTGGAATCGTTTTGACTTTATGAGTGCTTTTTTGCATGATGAGGTTTTATTTTAAAGGAGTTTTATCTTTATTGATAGTCTCCGACGGCCGAAGGGGGTGCTATAGCCTTGCAGGCTAGCGTACCCCCTTTGGAAACCCCCGCATACCGGCTTAAAATTGTCACACAAGTTAAGTAAATATTCCTCCTTATGCGGAGGAATTTTCACTTAAAGGTATGACAATTTTCTCTCAAGTACGAAGTTTATAGTTGTAAGCTTAATTAGATAGAGTGTTGTCTGAAATTTTGTGTAATGTACTATTTGAATAAATTATAAAAAAATAGGGAAAACTTTCGTCTTCCCTATAAAGTAATTAAAATAAAACCGTTTTATTGTTCACTACCGCAACATTTTTTATATTTTTGACCAGAACCACAAGGGCAAGGATCATTACGCCCAGTAGTTTGTGTTTTTACAGCAGGTTGCCCTTTTTGTGCTTGGTTTTGACCTTGTCTTGGTGCTGGAGCAATTGGGCTTTGCACTTCTGCTTTTTGTTCAGTTTCAATTTTCTGCTCTTTATGCTCTAGCACTTTTGGTTCAGCATTTTCAGTAGGAGCTTGCTGATTAGGTTGATTTGTATTATCAGCTTGTGCTTGCGCGTTTTCAACTTCTTCTTTGCGCACACGAACACGAGTAAGAGCACGAAGTGAACTTTCTTTTATGCTAAAGAGCATTGTTTGGAAAAGTTCAAAACCTTCTCTTTTATATTCAAGCTTAGGATCTCTATGCCCATAACCACGAAGACCAATACCTTCACGCAGATGATCCATATTACGTAAATGTTCTTTCCAAGCTTTATCTAATTGCTCTAAAAGGAAATAGCGTAAAATATCTTTATAAATTGGACCTGCTTCTTCTTCAAGCATTGAAAGAGCTTTTCTTGTAAGTTCTTTTGCTTCTTCATAATTTGGAAGACCAGCAAGCACATCTTGTGGATCAAACTGCTGAACTTTTGCAAGGTTACAAACATCGAGCATACGGTTGAGAAGAGAAGTTTTATCTTCTTCTGATAGAGTTTTGATATCTTCAACTGGATAGATTTCATCAAGAAAGTCATCAATAAATTCTTCAACCATTGGGGTTAGATCGTCACTATGCATGAAATCACGGCGTAAGTCATAAATTACAACACGTTGTTGATTCATTACGTTGTCATATTCAAGAAGAGTTTTACGCACTTCAAAGAAGTGGCCTTCAACACGTTTTTGTGCATTTTCAATAGCTTTTGTAACCATTCTATTTTCGATTGGTTCGCCTTCTTCCATACCAAGCTTTTGCATAAGCCCTGATAGACGTTCAGAGCCGAAAATACGCATAAGATTATCTTCTAATGATAAATAGAAACGTGAGGAACCAGGATCACCTTGACGGCCAGAACGACCACGAAGCTGATTATCAATACGACGAGATTCATGTCTTTCAGTGCCAAGAATATGAAGTCCACCAAGTTCACGCACGCCTTCGCCAAGAACAATATCAGTACCACGACCAGCCATGTTGGTAGCAATGGTTACTTTCCCTTTTTGTCCAGCTTGAGCAATAATTTGCGCTTCTTGTGCTTGATATTTTGCGTTTAAAACATTATGCGGGATTTTTGCTTGTGTGAGAAGTTTTGAAAGAAATTCTGAAGATTCAATAGAAATTGTACCCACTAAAACAGGTTGCCCTTTTTCGTGAAGTTCGTGAATTGAATCAAGAATTGCTTGATATTTTTCTTTTTGTGTTCTGAAAATTAAATCAGCATGATCTTTACGGATAACAACTGTATTTGGCGGAATTGAAATTACTTCTAAATTATAAATTTGTGCAAATTCAATAGCTTCTGTTTCTGCAGTACCAGTCATACCAGCTAATTTTGAATACATTCTAAAATAGTTTTGGAATGTGATTGAAGCAAGAGTTTGGTTTTCTGCTTGAATTGCAACTTTCTCTTTTGCTTCAATAGCTTGGTGTAAGCCTTCGCCAAAGCGTCTGCCAGGCATAGGGCGACCAGTGTGCTCATCAATAATAACAACTTTATTTTCTTCATTTACAAGATATTCATGCTCGTTTTTATAGCAATGATGTGCACGTAAAGCTTGTAAAATATGGTGTTGCATAGTGATAGCAGCTTGATCGAACAAGTTTTCAATGCCAAGAAGTTGCTCGCATTTTTCTACGCCAGCTTCAGTAAGAAGAGCAGTGCGCGCTTTTTCATCAATAGTGAAATGTTCATCAAGAATAAGCATTTGCACAAGTTCATTTGCTTGCATGTAAAGATTGCTTGTTTGCTCGACAGCGCCTGAAATAATAAGTGGAGTTCTTGCTTCATCGATAAGAATAGAGTCAACTTCATCAACAATAGCAAAGTGATGCCCACGTTGAACAAGTTGCGCTGCATAGAATTTCATATTGTCACGAAGAAAATCGAAACCAAATTCATTGTTTGTGCCGTAGGTAATGTCAGAAGCATAAGCTTCTTTTCTTTGCTCATCGCTAAGGCCGTGCACAATAACGCCAACGCTAAGCCCAAGCGCATTGTAGAGTTTGCCCATCCATTCAGCATCACGCTGTGCAAGGTAATCGTTCACTGTTACAACGTGCACGCCTTTTCCTTCAAGCGCATTTAAAACAACTGGGAGGGTTGCCACAAGGGTTTTACCTTCACCAGTTTTCATTTCAGAAATTTTTCCTTGATGAAGAGTCATACCACCGATGAGTTGGCAATCGTAATGGCGCATACCAAGAACACGAGTTGACGCTTCACGCACAAGGGCAAAAACTTCAGGAAGAAGTTGATCTGTGGTTTTTTCACCGCTTTGGATAAGTTCTTTATATTCTGCTAAGCGTTCAGGAAGTTCGGCATCGGTAAGAGCCTGCATTTCTGCTTCTAGCTTTGTACATTTAGTAATAAGAGGTCTGAGTGATTTTATATATCTGTCATTTCGAGTGCCGAAAATTTTTCGTGCTAAAAAAGAAAACATGCTTCCTCCGAGATAGTCGCATAACTTGCCAATCGTTTTTTTGGCAATAGACCTCTAAATATTAAGCATATTCTAAAATAAAGCAATACTTAAAGGATAAGAAAAGAAAATTATTTTTCTTAGTCTTAAAATGCTTGCTCTTTTCAAGAATTAGTTCCATACTAGAATAAACAAAATAGAGGCGTAAAATGAATATTCTTCCGGAAGGAATACGTAAGCCATTACAGCAAAAAGATTATAGATATTTCGTAACAGGGCAAATTGTTTCAATTTTTTCATTCTGGATGCAAGGGGTAACCTCTTCTTGGTTAGCTTATCAACTTACTGGTTCTAGTGCTTTACTTGGCGTTGTTATGTTTGCTAATCTTCTGCCATCGCTCTTCTTTTCACCTATTGGTGGCATTATTGCAGACAGTTTCCCAAAAAAATATACTATTTACGCAACGCAATCTATAGGTATTTTTGCTAATATTGTAATGGGTATATTGGTTTTGACAGACTTAGTTGAAGTTTGGCACTTAGTTTTGTCGGGCTTTTTGATTGGTTCGATGATATCTATTGAAAGCCCTGTCAGAAATGCATATCTTATTGAATTAGTGGGAAGAGATCAGCTAAGAAATGCTATTGCTTTAAATTCAACTATCTTTAATCTGGGCAGAATGCTTGGCCCAGCCTTTGGTGGTTTTCTTATTCCTTACATTGGTGTTGGATATTTGTATATTATTACAGGAATTGGATTTTCAGGAATTTGCATTGCGCTTTCAAAGGTAAGTGTGATGGGTATGCCTGAAAAAGATGATGACCCTACGCATAAGCATTCATTTCTTGAAGGTTTTCAATATGCTTATGAAGAAAAAACAATTTTTTATTGCTTGTTTCAAGTGGCAATTGCCGCAACTTGTATGACAGTTATTTCAGTTTTGCTTCCAAAAGTTGCCGTAGAAATTCTTTCAGGGCAAAGTAGGCTTTTAGGGATTTTACATGCTTCAACAGGCATTGGGGCATTAATGTCTGCAATGTATTTAGCTTCAAGTTCAAAAAAAGGTAATCTTGTTAAGAATATGGTTGCAGGGAATATCTTTTTGATTTTTGGTTCTTTCTTATTCGCTTTCTCGACAAATGCTTATCTTTCTATTTTCGCTTTACTAGCAACAGGTGCTGGCGGAACATTGTTCATGGCTTCAACAAACACTTTCATACAGCTTATTACACCAAATGTGTTTAGAGGAAGAGTAATGTCATTATTCACAATGATGTGGATGGGACTTGGCATTTTTGGTTCTGCTTTTGCTGGTTACGGCGGTGATAAATTTGGAATGCCTGAAACCTTGCTTTCAAGTTCAATCTTTTTAACTGTTTGCGCGCTTTTTGCTTTGCCGAAAATTATAAAAAACTCTCGTTCAAGCACCTACATCTAAAATTTAAATTCTCTCAGCTATTTGACAAAATATACTTGTGAAGTATATATTGAAAGGGTATTGATAACAAAGGAAAAATGATGCCACATACT
>CAYJIN010000036.1:2226-5699 GCA_964370245.1 uncultured Desulfovibrionaceae bacterium | reverse complement strand
GTGAAGTATATATTGAAAGGGTATTGATAACAAAGGAAAAATGATGCCACATACTAAAAATGAAAGAAAAAATTCCATTGAAATAGATGATGATTATAAAGAACCAATTCTTTATAAAGTCCTCTTGCATAATGATGACTATACTACAATGGAATTTGTCATTAATGTTCTTATTGAAGTTTTCCGCAAAAGCTTAGTTGAGGCTGAACAGCTTATGCTAACAGTGCATAAACAACAAAAAGCAATTGTAGGCAAATATACAAAAGAAATTGCCGAAATAAAAGTTGATAGAACAATAAAAAAAGCTCGTAATGTGGGCTTTCCATTGTTGTGCACTTTTGAACCGGAAGAGTAATATTTTATATAATTGAAAGTAAACGAGGTCGTATGTTAAGTCATTCAGTTCAAAATGTTTTGGCTAAAGCCGTGTATGAGATGCGCGCTAGAAGACATGAATTTCTCACCAGTGAACATATACTTCTCGCATTAACTTATGATAATGAAATCAGAACTATATTAGAAGGTTGTGGGGCAAATACGCAAGAAGTTCGCACTGATGTTGAACGCTTTTTTCAGCAACATCTTGAAACAGTTGAAGAAGCAGCAGAGGGCGAAATTTTTCAAACTTTAGCAGTTGAGCGTATGCTTACTCGTGCCCTACAGCAAGTAACAAATTCAGGCAGAAACAGCATTGAAGTTGGCGATGTTTTAGCCGCTATGCTTTTGGAAGAAGAAAGCTGGTCAGTGCATATTTTACGCTCGCAAGGTCTTACACGTCTTGATGTGTTAGAATTTATTTCACATCGTATGCCAAAGCAAAATCCACAAGAAGGTGGCGAACAGTTTGGGCAAGGCGAAGGTGCTGACCATAAAGTTTTAGAGCAGTTCTGCACAAATCTTACAGAAAAAGCACGCAAGCATGAGCTTGACCCTCTTGTGGGGCGTGAAGCTGAATTGTTACGCATGGTTGAAATTCTTGCTCGTCGTCGTAAAAATAATCCATTAATCACTGGCGATGCTGGCACAGGTAAAACTGCAATCATTGAAGGTTTAGCACAAAGAATTGTTCAGAAAAAAGTTCCAAAAGAATTTCAAAAAACTGAACTTTATTCTTTAGATGTTGCCGCACTTATGGCTGGCGCAAAATATAGAGGTGAATTTGAAGGCCGTCTCAAAGGTATTTTAAATGAATTAGATACAAAAGATAATGTTATCTTAGTTGTTGATGAAATTCATACGCTTTTAAATTCTTCACAAGCAAATAGTGGCGGAGTTGATGCTGCAAATATCTTGAAGCCATTTTTATCAAATGGTAAAGTTCGTTGCATTGGTTCAACAAGCCATGAAGATTTTCGCTCTATTTTTAATAAAGATAGAGGCTTAGCTCGTCGATTCCAAAAAATTGATGTGGCAGAACCTACCATTGATGAATGTGTTGATATTCTCAAAGGTTTACATAAAAAATATGAAGAACATCATAAAGTTCGCTACGGTAAAAATGTAATTAAAGCGATTGTAGATTTATCTGCTCGCTACATTCAAGATAGAATGTTGCCTGATAAAGCGATTGACGTGCTTGATGAAAGCGCAGCTTCACTTCGTATGAAGCCTGCTTTTAAAGAAAATAGCACTGTGCAAATTGCAGATGTTGAGCGTGTTATTGCACGCATAACAAATGTTCCAACCGCTTCTGTTGCCGCTGATGAGCGTGATTTATTGAAAGATTTAGACGCTAATATCAAGAAAAGAATATTCGGGCAAGATGAAGCTGTAAACCAAGTCGTGAGAGCAATCTTACGTTCACGTGCCAATTTTTCAGAAAGTTCACGCCCAACTGGTTCATTCCTTTTCTATGGGCCAACTGGTGTGGGTAAAACTGAATTAGCAAAAACAATTGGTGACAATCTTGGCATGAGTTTTATTCGCTTTGATATGAGTGAATATATGGAAAAACATGCGGTGGCTCGCTTGATTGGTGCGCCTCCAGGATATGTTGGCTTTGAACAAGGCGGGCTTCTCACAGAGGCAATCCGCAAAACTCCACATGCAGTTGTTTTATTTGATGAAATAGAAAAAGCTCATCCTGATGTGTATAATATTCTTCTGCAAGTGATGGATTATGCAACACTCACTGATAATAATGGAAAGAAAGCAGATTTTCGCAATTGCGTAATTATTATGACAACTAATGCAGGCGCTGGCGAATTATCAATTTCTCCTGTTGGTTTTGCGCCACAAGGTTCAAAAGATAGTTCACACAGAAGTAAAAAAGCTGTGGAAAAAACATTTGCGCCAGAATTTCGCAACCGCTTAGATGCATTAATTCCATTTACTGAACTTTCATTTGATGATATGATTTCAATTGTAAACAAAACAGTTGATAAATTATTCAAAGGTTTACAATCAAAGAAAATTCAGCTTAGTCTTGATAATGAAGCAAAAACTTGGCTTGCAAAACGTGGCTTTGATTCAAAGCTTGGTGCAAGGCCATTAGAAAGATTAATTCGTTCAGAATTAGAAGACTTTTTAGCAGAAGAAGTCTTATTTGGTAAACTAAAAAAAGGCGGAAAAGTTCATGTTTCAGTTGGTGCTGAAGATGCAGAACACCTCACCTTTAATTCAAATAACGGGAAATAGAAAATGACACTAGAAAAAATTTTAGAAAAATTAGATACTCGCCGTGCAAGAGTGCTTGAACTCCATCAAGGTTTAACAAAAAACGTTGCTATGAGCCCTGTTAACGGTGGCGATGGCGAATGGGAAAAAGCTCAATGGTATATTGAGAAAATAAAGCTTCTTGGCCTTACAAATATTACACATTATGATGCGCCTGATGAAAGAGTAACTGCTGGTAAACGCCCGAACTTTACAGTAAAAGTAGAAGGCAAAAGCCCACGCACTCTTTGGGTTATGGGGCATTTAGATGTTGTGCCTGCTGGAGCGCTTGATTTATGGAAAACGGATCCTTTCAACGTAACCCTTGCTGAAGATGGTGATACTATCTATGGTCGTGGCGTTGAAGATAATCAGCAAGCTATTGTTTCTGCAACTCTTTTAGCTGCAGAACTTATCGAAGAGGGTATCACTCCTGAATTATCATTTGGTATTCTTTGCGTTGCTGATGAAGAAACAAGCAATACTTATGGTATTGATTATGTTTTAGAAAACTATCCTGACATCGTAAAAGAAAATGATCTTGTTGTTGTTCCTGATTTTGGAACAGAAGATGGCGAACTTCTTGAAATTGCTGAAAAAGGCGTTTTATGGCTAGAAGTTGCTATTGAAGGTAAACAATGCCATGCGTCAACTCCTGAAGAAGGCATCAACACTTTGATGGTAGCAGCTGAAATGATTAGCGCAACGAAAGAAGTTGAAGCTGAATTTACAAATCGTGACGATTTATTCTTGCCAAACCGCACCACAATCACACCAACAAGAATTTTAGCAAACGTGCCAAATACCAATACTCTTTC
>CAYJIN010000036.1:0-2126 GCA_964370245.1 uncultured Desulfovibrionaceae bacterium | reverse complement strand
GGTTCAACTGTTGCAAGCCGTTTCCGCATGCGTGGTATTCCTGCTGCTGTGTGGGCAAGAGTGCACCCAACTTACCATATGCCAAATGAAAAAAGCAAAATCTCTCATAACATTGGCGATGCTAAAATTTATGCACATATGTTATTAGGTGAATAAATCGCTTAAATTTGATAAAAGGAATGAAATAAATGGATGAAATTCTTAGCCGTATGGCAAAACAATTAGATAGTCTTGATGAAGAATCTTTGCTTGGATTGTGGGAAAAATATGCACGCATAGTTGATGTTTTTGAACCAAGTGATAGATGGCAAGAGGCTGTTTTAATTCTATCTTTCATTCAAGCTAAAATGTGGAAAAACCAATTGTTTAATCAACAGTGGGCTGCGCATACTAAATTACAAGGCAGAAAAGGTAGCCTTGCGCCAATTTTTGCTCTTAATTTAGAAGAGAAAAAAGCAAAAAAAAGAGCGCCTGCTGTTTCAATTAGTTTTTCACCAAAAAATACGAACGACGATACATCTAAAGAAGATAAATAGATACGGTTAGCTGAGATATATGTCACAAAAAGCAAAAGAATTACTTTACCCATTGCCGCAAAGTTTTAAAGCATGTAAGTTTGAGGAATTGTTAGTATGTTTTGTAAATGTACTTTACCCAAAAGTAACAACAAAACTTTTGCTTGTTGATATATTATCTCGCATTCCGTTAAAGGGTATGGAGAATTTCCCCTGGACAGTCGCAAGGGTTGAAAATATCTTCCAAAGCCTTAAAAGTAAAAATCTAATAAATGCACAAGCAAAGCCAAGCTTAAAAGAAGGGCATGGGCTTTTGTGTTATCTTTTACAATTTGAAGAAGGAAGAATGCTTGCCGAGCTTCTTCCTTCTCGTTTGCGCACTTGCAAACAAAATATTTCTTCCTATGATATCGACTGCACTCAAGCGAATGTTGCTTTTTATTTGAATGCGGAAAATGCTGAAGCTCATATGAGGAAAGTTGCTTTCAAGTATGATGTTGCACCATTTTATAAGTCGAACCCGCCTGATAATTTTTTCAGAAAACTAAGAACTAAACTTCAATTATTAATTATTGAATCAACAATTAATAGTTATTTTACTGATGGAATTTCAAACGCAAACTATCAATATATTTCAAACTATGTTGATGTGGCTTTAGATAAAGAAATCTACACAACAACAATTCTTTCTTATTTTGCCTTTGCTTCATTTGATTTAAAGAAATTTGATGAAATTAAAAAAATCATTGAAAAAGCGCATAAGCAAAAATTTGAAGATGAACTAGATCTTAAATATTTTTCTCTCTTTAAAGAGTTTTGTAATGTTCACAGTAGTGAACAAGCTGTTGAATTAGCTAAAAAATTTAAAGATGCTTATAAATTTTTGAAGAAATATTGGAATGATCCACACTACTCGTTCCCATTTCCTTTTGATATTCTTTATCTTTTTACTCTATTAAAAGCATATAATAATCTTTCAGAAAAAGATGCAGTGAAAAAAGATTATTTTGCTTATCTAAAACATTCTGGGCTTACCCCAGCTGAATTGCAGTTATTTGAACACCTTATTCATGCAAACTTGTCTGAAAGAATGCTTGTGTATCTTTTACAAAAAGATTTAGAAGAGCAAAAGCTTTCGCCTTTATGCGCAATTATTTATTTTGTGAATTTATACAAACTGCCACGCGATAAAGAGCGTGATGTTTGGTTTGTGCAAGCTCTTAAAAATTATTTTTCTAAAACAAAAGAATATGCTCCTTTTTCGGCAGCAATTTTTGCACAATTTCTTGTAAAGCTTGTTCCACTTCCGGAACAAAAAGAATATGCTGATTATAAAGAAAAATATTCAATTTTCGATTTTACAACTCTTTTTAGCGATGAACTTTCATGGGAAAAACGCATGCAAGCAATCTATGCTTTTATGCAAAATAAAGAAAGTGAACCCAAAAAGAAAATTTCAAAAAGTCCTAAGCGTTTAGCTTGGCTTGTGAGCATGAATTTTAGAGAAATTTATCCTTATGAGCAATCTTTTTCAAAAGAAGCTTGGACAAAAGGAAGAAAAGTTTCTGCACTAAAATTGCGTGATGAAACAGATTCTTATGAATATCTTAC
>CAYJIN010000035.1:9929-21527 GCA_964370245.1 uncultured Desulfovibrionaceae bacterium | reverse complement strand
AGCATCGAAAGATGAATTTGCGTGATAAACCATAAGAAACTCCAAAATTAGCGTAATTTAAGTACGGATAATGCTAAAAGAGCAAAAAATATTGAAAGAATCCAAAAACGTATAATAATTTTTGATTCTGGCACACCTTTAAGCTCAAAGTGATGATGCAAAGGTGCCATACGGAAAATACGTTTGCCTTTAGTATATTTAAAATAACTTACTTGCATGATAACTGACAAACTTTCCAAAACAAAAACACCGCCAGCAATCACAAGTGTAAGTTCTTGCTTTGCTAAAATAGCAATAAATCCGATTGCTCCACCAATGGAAAGTGAGCCAACATCACCCATAAAAACTTGTGCTGGATAGGCATTAAACCATAAAAAGCCAAGGCCAGCACCCATAAGTGCGGCGCAGAAAATAAAAACTTCACCAACATTTGGAATATAAGCAATTTGTAAATAATTTGCGAATGTTGAGTTGCCTGCAATATAGATAAATATTGCATACACAGCTAAAGCTATGACTGACGGAACAATTGCAAGACCATCTAAACCATCGGTAATATTCACGGCATTTGAAGTTGCAACAAGCACAAGTAAACCAAATGGCAGATAAAGCCAACTCAAATCAAAAGTAAGTGATTTAAAAAATGGAAAAATTAATTGTGTTGAGTAAGGTGTCAGCGTAAACAGAAGAACGAGTGCGAGTGAACCAACGCTAAGCAAGCCAGCCATTTTTTGCTTTGGGCTTATTCCTCTATTGTGTTTACCACGAATTTTAGTGAAATCATCAACAAAGCCAACCAAAGCAAAGCCAAGATATACAAATAAAGTAAGCATTACAAAAAGGTTAGTAAGATTTGCCCATAGTAAAGTGCTTGTAGCAACACCAAAAGCAATTAAAATGCCGCCCATTGTTGGAGTGCCTGCTTTTGCTTGGTGTTTTTTTACATCTTCGTGGATTGCTTGACCAAATTTTAATGTTTGTAACATACGTATAAAATAAGGGCCAAGAAAAATTGTAAGTAAAAGAGCTGTTGCCATAGCACCAGCACCACGAAAAGTGAGATAACGGAAAATATTGAAAAAATTTATGTCTTGACTAAGTGGAACTAATAAATTGTATAACATAGATTACTCGCAATGGTTTTTATCATATAACTTTTTGATTTCTTTAACATATTCTTCTAAGTGATTTGACCTTGAGCCTTTTACGAGAAACACAGCTTTTTCTAAAGCTAAACTTTCTAATGTTATGAAAAAGTTTTCAGGTTGAGAGAGAAGAGAAAATTCATGCATATTTTTCAAGCTATGAAAACCTTTTTCAACTTCTTTTTCAAATGCACCGATATAGAAAACTTTTTCTACATCGTGCTTTGCCAGTTCTTCACCAAGTTTAAAATGTTCATTTTCGGAAATTTCACCAAGTTCATACATTGCGCCAGCTAAACAAAGAAGAGGAGCTTTATTTTTTATGGCATAATCTCTTGCTGCTTCAAGCATGCGCACAAAGGAAAGAGGGTTTGCATTATAAGAATCATCAATTAAAGTAATATCTTTATAGGTATATACTTCAAATCGTTGAACAGGTAATGAAGTGTTTTCAAAAGCTTTTTGAATTTCTTCTTTTCCCATTCCGCAGAGTGAAGCAATTGCTGAAATTGCAATAACATTTTCAGCACCATAGGCAGAACGAAGAGGTGCATATATTTCAAATATTTCATCTTTTTTTGCAAATGGAATCTTTACTTCAAAAATGCCTTTTTCGTTTTCATTTATTCCCTTATACTCAGCAAAGTATGGCTGAGCATTATCTTGCGTTGAAAAATAAAGCGTATTTTCAAAATTTTTCTTACTTTCTTCAAGAAGTTCAGGATAATCAGATGAGGCTAAAGCAATTGAAGTATCATTCTTTAAATATTTGAAAAGTTTTGATTTATAATAGGCAGCACCCTTTGGTAAACCTTCTGCATGCCCAAGCCCAGCATTAAGCACAAGAGCAATATCAGGATTGATGATATGAGCAATTTCTTCCATATCATGCTCATGGCTGATTCCAGCTTCTAAAACCCAAAAATCTTCATCTTGCTCAGCTGATAATATTGTAAGAGAAACGCCAAGCTGTGTATTATAATTGAGATAATTCTTTGCAGTTTTACCTTTTTGTGAAAGCACTTGCCAAAGCATTTCTTTTACGCTAGTTTTGCCCGCAGTGCCTGTGATAGCAATAACTTTTCCTTGAAAATCAAGGCGAATTTCTTTTGCAATTTTTTCTAAAGCTTTTGCGGAATTTTCAACAAAGAGAGTAGGTATATTTAATTCTCTTATTCTTTCTTCTTCACTTTTTTCAGCAATAAGCGCAACTGCACCGCGTTTTATAGCATCTTCTGCAAAGTTATGCCCATCATTATTTTCGCCTTTTATGCAGATAAATAATGAATTTTTTTCAGCTTTCCTATTATCCATGCAAGCGTGTGTAAAGCGCACGTCATGAGAAGAAAGAAGAAGTGTATCGAAATTATACGAAAAGCTTAAGTCAGCTTTTTTAGCATAATATATAAGTTCTGAAAAAAGCATTAGATTTCCTTTAGGATTTCTTGATCAGAGAATGGATATTTTGTTGTGCCAATAATTTGATAAGTTTCGTGCCCTTTTCCTGCAACTAAGAGAGCAATTTTATCAATATTTTCTTCTTTTGAAATAAGGTCACATGCAAGTAAAATTGCTTTTTTTCTATCAGCTTCTCTATAATACTTTTTATTGCTATCTAAGCCCTTTTCAACATCATCTAATATTTTTTCAGGCTCTTCAGTGCGTGGATTATCAGAAGTGAGAATACTTACATCGCCATATTTTGAAACTGCTTGTGCCATGAGTGGACGTTTTGTTGTATCTCTATCACCGCCACAACCAAAGATTGTATAAATTTTTTCAAAGCCAGCTGTTCTAAGTGCTTGTAAAACATTCACTAATGCATCTGGAGTGTGTGCATAATCAACAAAAGCATGAATATTTTTTGAATTTGGAACACGTTCTAAACGCCCACATACTCCATTAAAAGGAGCTAGACATGCAAAATCTTCTAATTTATAGCCATAAGCTAAACCAAGAGCTATTAATGCTAATAAATTTGAAGCATTATGTTGACCGATTAAAGCGGTTTTTAATATATATTCTTGATCTTCAAAATTTAATTTCAATTCTAAACCATCAGGAGTAGATGAGAGGATTGTTCCTTTTAAACACTTATTGCTAATATCAGCATCGTGTAAAGTATAGCCAATTGCATTTGTATGTTTTGCTAATAATTTCAAACCATATGGATCATCTGCATTAATAATTTTTATCCTTGCATCTTTAAATAATTTCGACTTTACTTGGAAGTAATCTTCCATATTTGGATGATAATCAAGATGGTCTTGTGTAAGATTTGTGAAAACTGCAGCATCAAAAGTTAAGCCTGCAACTCTGCCTTGATCAAGTGCATGTGAAGAAACTTCCATAATTGCGTAATCTGATTCAGCTTCTTGCATATCATGGAAGAATGAATGAAGAAATAAACAGTCAGGTGTTGTGAGAGGTGCATCCATTTCAAAATTTTTATTTTTACCATTATAACGATATGAAACTGTTCCAATAACACCAACATTTTTCTTTTGTGCATTGAAGAAATATTCAATAAGATACGTAAGCGTTGTTTTGCCATTTGTGCCAGTTACGCCGATAAGTGGGAAAGTGTTTTTTTCACTTTCATTGAGGCTTGATGCTAATTCGCCAAGAGCAAAACGAACATCGTCAACAATCAGTAAAAGATGTTGATATTGTGGATAATCTTTTGCAAAGTATTTTGCTATTTCTTTTTCACACACAATGTGAAGAGGGTGTGATTTTGCAGCATTATACATATATTCAAGCTGTTTAGAAAGAATATCAACATTCCTTTCTAAAATAGGTAATGAGATGAATATATTATTTTTTTCCACTTTACGTGAGTCAACATGTACTGGAATTTTGTTTTCTTTTACTTTTTCAATTAATTCGTTGAAAAGTATATTTTTCATAGTAGAATCCTTTTATGTTTGAGGTTATGAAAAAATTTCATAGAAGGCTTTTAGTTTTGTTTATAAATTCGTTGTGTTTGAAGCATTTGTTTGAGTTTGACTGTTTTCTGCTTGTGATAATGAATTTTGCTGAGTTTGCGCATTTTGAGCTTCTAAAGCTTGTTGTGCCTTTATTTCTTCATCATCTAACCATACAACTACTGGAATATTTTTGCCATTTTCATCAACAAGTGGAAGCGGAGTGCCAGGCGCTGGGAATTGGTAAAGAACAGTAAGGCCTGTTCCGCGTATTTCAGGTTCAATTCCATTTGGAATAAGAACTTCTAAGCTTGAACGTAGGCTTGCTCCGATTAAATCAGGGAAAGTTGTTAGTTTGCCAGTGTTTTTTACTTCTCGTGTTTTTATAGCTTGACTTTCAGCTTTTGAGCTTCTTTCATCGTCATCATCTTTACCAAAAAACATATCAGGAATATAGCCATTAAAAGCAAGCACACGTGAAGCAACTTCACTAAAAGCAGGGGCTGCAATTCTACCACCGTATTGGTTTGTTTGCGGTTCATCAAGCATAACTAGAACAACATAGCGTGGCGCATCTGATGGAACAATACCTACGAATGAGGCAAATCTGTCTTCACCATAACCAGCAACATTGTCTTTTGAAGCTTTTTGCGCAGTACCAGTTTTACCAGCTACAGGAACATTTTCAATTCTTGCTCTTGTTCCTGTGCCATCGCCTTCTACAACATCTTCAAGCATTTGCATGATTTCATTTGTTGTTTTTTCAGAAAAAATTCTTTGCTCTACTGGTTCTGCTTCATTCTTATCTATTGTAAGTTTTAATGGTTTGAAAATACCTTTATTGGCAAGAGTTAAATAGGCTTGCGTCATCTGTAAACCTGTTACAGACACACTTTGCCCAAAAGCAGCAGTCATAAGATCAACTTCTGTCCAATCTTTTGGTGCACGCACAATACCTTTACTTTCACCAATGCCAATTTCAGTTCTTAAACCAAAACCTAATTGTGATAAGTAGTTATAATATTTATTTACACCTAAATCTAAACCAATTTTAGCAACACCAATGTTACTTGAAAATTTCATAATTTCATTGGCTTTTAAGTCGGCATAATTTCTTCCGTCATCTCGAATTGTGATATATTTTGTTTCCCAAGTTCCATTTTCACAAAAATAAATGGTTTCAGGAGTGATAATTCCCTCTTCTAAAGCAGCAGCAACAGGAAAAGGTTTGAGCGTTGAACCTGGTTCAAGCGCATCAGCGGCAATTCTATTTCTGTAAATTTGCGGGGAAGCATTCCTAAAGTCGTTCGGATTGAAGAATGGATATTGCGCCCAAGCTAAAACTTCACCTGTTTCAACTTCCGCAATAAGAACTCCACCCCATTTTGCATTATATTCTTTTACGGCTTCAGCAATAACTTCTTCAGCAATATATTGCACTTGGCTATCAATTGTAAGCAGAATATCGTCACCTTGCGGCGCATCTTGCCCGTCCATATAATAGCGACGTCCATCACCATCTTTATAAATAATTCTTTTGCTTGATTCACCAGCCAAAGCAGTGTCAAATGAGCGCTCAACGCCTTCAAGCCCTTGGTTGTCAATCCCAACAAAACCGAGAAGTTGACCCGCTAAATGCTTTTGAGGATATATTCGATCATATTCACGTGAAAAACCAATGCCTTCAAGCTTTGCATCTTGAACACGTTTTGCTGTGCTATCATCAACTTTACGTGATACCCAAACAAAGGCTTTATCACGTAAGAAAAGTTCGTTTAATCTTTCAACATTTAATCCAGTAATTTCTGCAAGTTTGCTTGCGGTGTCGAGTGGATTTTTCATTGCACGTGGATTTGCATAGATGGAACGCGCTTCAATGCTTCTTGCTAATGGTAGATAATTTCTATCATAAATTGTGCCACGTTTTGCTTCCACGATTTCAGTATACATGTGTTGTCTGCTTGCTTTTTCTGCAAGTTCAGGGCCAGCTATAAGCTGAATATAAAAAGCTCTAAACCAAATTAAAACCCATGCAAGCAAGAATAAAGAAGCGGCAACTTGAAAGCGAGTAGTCGTAAAATCATATTCCGATAAGCGTGAAGTAGGGTTGTTCTTTTTTTGCACTTTGTTTTCAAGCGCAGTTGAAGGTTTGCGCTTTGAAAGAGGAGAACTTTTAGAAATTTCACTTCTTGAAACATTACTGCTAGAAGTGTTTCGTGAAGGTTTAGTATTTGGTGAATAAGTTTTCATTGTAAGCCTTTATATACCTTTCATTTCAAATTATCTAAGTTGTGTCATACTTAGTGAATTGAGAGAGAAAGTGAATGATGTAAAACTGGAAACTTGAAAAAGAATCTAAATGTGAACAATGTGCATGATGTAAATGACGAATGTGTTAATAGAGAATGTAAGGTGAAGAGATGATTGAATTTTTCTTGAGCTATTCAGCTCAGCTTTTGAAATTTATTTTTCGCCTTTGTTTTTCTTATTTTCAGAATCTGTTATACTTTCAGAATTTGCTTTGTTCACACTTTCTGTTACAATTTCTTTATTTTCAGTTGTTGCTTGTATATTTTCAGATTTATTGCTTGTAGTGTTAGTCTTTTCGTAAATGGTTATACGCCTTACTTGACCAGCATTTGCTTGCCCCATGCCTAAGTGTTCAGCTTTCTTTTTTAATTCATAAGGAGAGAGTAGACGTGCTGCTTCAATTTCAAGTTTTTCTGAAAGCTCTTTTTTCTTATCAAGCTCTGCCTGCATTTGGCGATTTTGATAGAGAATATCGCTTGTATCAAGGCTAATCCAAACAGCTGTTGGCGCTAAAAGCCCAGTTACAAGTAAAGATATAATAACTGCTAAAAGCCATGTTCCAGCAGGGTTTTTAAGTTCTTTGAGTGTATAAAACTTTTTCATTATAAAGCCTTAAATTTATTATAAAATATATTCTGCAATTCTTAGTTTGGCGCTTGATGCGCGTGAATTTGCTTTTACTTCTTCTTGCGTTGGAAGAATTGGTTTTTTGGTTATCAACTTCATTTCAGCTTCATGCTTGCAAACGCAGATTGGAAGCTGTTTTGAGCAAAGGCAGTCAGTTGCCCATGTTCTAAAAGTGTGTTTTACAATTCTGTCTTCTAAAGAATGGAAGGATATAATTGCAACTCTTGCACCTGTGTTTAGGTAAGGCAAAAGTTTTCCAAGAAATGTTTCAAGTTGTTGCAATTCAGCGTTAACTTGCATACGAATAGCTTGAAATGTGCGTGTGGCAGGGTGATTTCTTGCAGTTGCACGCCATTTTGCTGGATAGGCATTCCACACAATTTCAGCAAGTTCTTTTGTTGTGTGAATTGTTTTTGTTTGACGATATTCTACAATTGCTCTTGCTATGCGTCCAGCTTGCGGGTCTTCACCATATTTTGTGATAACGTGTTTGAGCGTGCCAAAATCTGCTTTATTGATGAAATGCTCTGCACTTTCTTCTGAGCTATTTGAGTTCATTCGCATATCAAGCTTTGCATCAGTATGGAAGGAAAAACCTCTTTCTGCAACATCAAGTTGAAGTGAAGAAACACCCAAATCAAGAAGGACACCATCAAGTTTTTTCCAGCCAATATCGTCTAAAACTGTGTCAAAATCGGCATAAGCAGAATGTGCTAAATGTGCACTATCTTGAAAATCTTTTAAATTTTCGCCTGCACGTGCAAGAGCATCTCTATCTCTGTCAAGTCCAAGCAAATGTGCTTTGCCGCCTTTTTCAAGGGCAGTTTCTAAAATTGCTTTTGAATGGCCAGCAAGGCCGAGAGTTCCGTCTAAGTAAAATTTACCGGGGCGAATATTTAATCCGTCTAAAACTTCTTGTTTAAGAACAGATATATGCACCGCATTATCAACGTTTGATGACATAGTTCACCCTCATTCTATTTATTATTAGTAGAATATAAAAGAATTTTGGCGTGAAATCGCGCCGAATATTTCCTATTTATAACTCTTGAAAATTTAAAAAATATTTTTACACATTTTCTAGATACTGTCAAGAAAACCTTTATTTGACCCAAAAAAACGGGAAATTTGTTTAAATTTTTGTATTTATTTTCTTACAAAAAATATCTAAGCAAAAACTTATTAAGTAAAAATAATTTCCTAAAAATGGTTTATTGCTTTTTTAGAAAAACATAAGGAGTAAGGAAAATTAATACAATAGCATACAGTGCACTTACAGTAACAAGCGAAGCCCCACTATTATCTAAAGAAGGAAAAGTTGGTAAAATTTCTAAAATAATAGGTGAGAAGAATTGCCCTAAAAACATTGAAATCGTATAAAAAGCCATTGCCTTTACAAGTTGATCATGCCTTACAAGATTTGTAAGAGCAATTGCACAAGTTGGCATAATGATTCCTACTGATGCAGATTGTAGCATAGCTCCAAGAAAAAGCATTGGGAGATTATTTGCAAAATAAATACATAAAAATGCTGAGCATGCACACACAGGAATAAGTAAAACTACATATTTACCAAAAAATTCTCTTAAATTGTTTAGAGCAAATGAAATTGTAAAAGAAGTGAGGCTACCAAAGGTGAGAATATAACCAGCAATGGCGGCTGTTCCTAAATTTTTTGATTGTAAGATAATCGCAATATTCGCAAAATATCCAAACATTCCAACAGTAAAAAATCCAATTGATAAAATAATAAGCCAAGCAAGGAGTGGAATTGAACTGGATGTAGCTTGATTTACATGATTTATATGATTTATATTAGTTTCAGAAACATTAGCAGAAGTAGTATTCTGCTTTTTTATATTTGACGTAAATTTAGGGATATAACGTAAAACAAGATAGGCAATCGGTAGAGCAATAAGATGCGTAAAAAATGCATATCGCCATGAAACAGTAGCCAAATATCCTGAAAGCATAAGGCAAATCATACTTCCGAGTGATATACTTGAACCTTGACGAGCAATAACTGTATTTTTTTCAACACCTTCAAAGAAATCAGCGGGTAGCGATTGGCCAATTGGCATGATTAATCCCATTCCAATTCCTAATAGGGCACGCAAGAAAAGCATAAGGTATATATTAGAAACAAAACCAGCCATCGTGCCAGTGATTGCATAAATAAACAAAGCTACAACAAGCACATTTCTTTTTCCAAAACGCTTGCTTAATGAAATTGCATAATAAGAGCTTGGAATAACTAATAATGCTGGTGCTGTGAGTAAAAGCTTTACTAAAGTTGAATTTGCCTCGGCAAAGTGAATGTTTAGTTCACCCAAAGCTGGTGAAATTATAGCACTTCCTAATATAGTAAGAGAGGAAAGTAAGTATAGACAAAGTTTTAACACGGATTATTTCTCACTTTCATTAGAAGAAATTTTCTTTTTTTGCAGGCTGAAAAGTACAAAAAATAAAATAGTTGCACTAAAAGCAATAAAAGATAAAGAAAGAAATTTACCATCACTTCCACCATAATTAGGGAATTTTGGTATATATTGCATGATAAGTGGCGAAGTAAATTGCCCAAGTGAAAGGCAAACCATCTGGCTTGACATAACTTTAACGAGCAGACGTTTTTCAACTTTCTTAGAGATATCAATATTGTTATAAGGCATTGTGAGACCCATAAAAATTGCGTTCACCATGCAAGCTAATAAAATAAGCGGAATTGAATGTGCAAAATAGAGTAGTGCATAACCAATTGTCATAGCAGAAGTTCCAAGCAGAAGAGTGTATTTTCCAAATTTTCTAAAAATATGAGAGAAATTATAGGAGCAGAAAAAAGAACAAAGATTTGTTAAGGCAAAGGCATAGCCAGCAAGTTTAGGGCTGCCAATTTCTCTTTCTTCAATAATAAGCGCAATATTTGTAATAAATGCATAAAAAATAATCATATATACAAACATTAGAAGTAAATTAACTCTTACATTTGATGGAATTTTATAGTCATTTTTCTTATCTTCTTTTGAGAGCTGAGTATTGATTTTCTCTTCTTTTTCTATGTCAGGCAGATTTAAATATGTAACAATAAATACTGGAAATGCAATGGCATAGACTGAAAATGAATAGCGCCAAGAAAAATAAGCTAAATAGCCAGCTAATAGTCCACAAAAAAGATTACCTATTGAAATGCTTGAACTTTGCCTTGCAAGAATAGTATTTTTTTCTTCGCCATCAAAAAGATATGTCGGGTATGCTTGAGAAATTGGTGCAATCAATCCTATAGAAAAGCCAAGAAAAGCCCTTGAAGCAAGAATTGCATAGATATTAGAAAGCAAACCAGCCATTACTCCGCTTATTCCAAAAAGAAGAAGTCCTGAAAGTAAGATGTTTTTACTTCCAAAACGTTGTGCAAGGCTATTTGATAGCAAAGCGCTTGGAATCATAAAAAGTGAAGAAATACTTATTATTAGACGAATAAGAAGAGGATCTACATCAGCAAAATGAACCTGCATAGCACCAAGAGCTGGAGCAATGAGCGCATTACCTAAGACTGATATTGAGGCTGTGAGATAGAGGCAAAGTTTGATCATAATAAAAGCCTTAGGTTAGTTATTCTTATTTCAGATTTGATTCGCTTTAGCCAATAGTTTGTAAATAATATTTAGGGCTTAGCTCATCACTTTCACAATGTAAAATTCCTTGCATACCAGGATTTAGCTTTTCAACAATTTCACCTTTATGATTTTCAAGGGTATATTTCCCAACAAAAGGTCTTTTATATCCAGGAACAAGCACTTGAATTTCTTTATCATTATACCAAGTGGAGCGCACATCAATAAGCCATGAACCTTTTTTTACTTCTTCAACAACTCTGCCAACAATTTTCTTTGCCATATCTGGTGCAGGTTTTTCAGGATAAGCTTCAATGCGTCTTTCTGGAAGAAAAAATCCTGTGGAAAGAGGACGAGTTGCAACAGTTGCTAGTTCGTGAATAAGGTCATTGAAAGAATAGTGAAGATCTTTTTTCTCTGTGCAAGAAAGAAGAGTTCTATCGATAGCAGTTCTATAAATATCAGTAACTTGTGCTACATAACTAGGGCTTTTTGTTCTGCCTTCAATTTTAAGCGAAGTAACACCAAGATTTTTTAAATAAGGAATATAACGTATTAAGCATTGCTCGTGAGGTGCCCAAATTGTTGAAAATTCTTCATTTTCATCGGCTTCCCACATAATGTCTTCTTTATAATTCGGATTAGAAACAAATAGTGAAGTATCTTGAACTTTTAGCTCTTTTCCTTTATATTCAAAACGGCAAGGTTGCGAGCAAGCACCATGGTTTGCCACACGATTATTTGACCACATTGAAAGTAAACAATGCCCCGACAAAGCTAAACACATTGCGCCATGCATGAAAACTTCAGTTTCCATTTCAGGCACTGCTTCAACTAAAGCTTTGATGTTTTGATAATTTGACTCACGTGCAAGATTCACACGGGTTGCGCCTTGCGCTTGCCAAAATTTCACATTTTCAGAATTTACTGTATGTGCTTGAGTTGAAACGTGAATAGGAATTTGAGGGCAAATTTGACGTG
>CAYJIN010000035.1:7981-9829 GCA_964370245.1 uncultured Desulfovibrionaceae bacterium | reverse complement strand
ACTGTATGTGCTTGAGTTGAAACGTGAATAGGAATTTGAGGGCAAATTTGACGTGCTAGAGAAAAAACACCGGTGTCGGCGATAATAAGAGCGTCAACTCTTTCACTTTCATCAGTATTTCCAAGTGCTTCTAAACGCTCTTTTACTTCTTTCATTTGATAATCAAAAGGCATTGCGTTGAGGCAATAGAAAACTTCAATATTTGCTTTATGGGCATCTTTCACAACTTCTTTGAGTTCATCACTCGTAAAGCCGTGTGAAGATTTGCGTAAATTTAGGCCATCACCACCAAGATAAACGGCATCAGCACCATAAATACAAGCAGCTTCAAATTGTTCTCTGCCACCAACAGGAACAAGCAATTCAGGCAGTGCACTATTTCTCTTTGACATATTTCTTCTCTTCTCTAACTATTCAGTATATAAAAATTAACTTGCATATAACTGTTTGTAGTGATCATACACTGATTGGAATTTTCCTTCAAAAATTGCTTTTCTTGCTGTTTTCACAGTTTTAAGGAAATAGGTGAGGTTGTGTAGTGAATTTAATCTATAAGAAAGAAGTTCTTTACTTACAAATAGATGGCGCAAATATGCTTTTGTGAAAGTTCGGCATGTATAGCAATCACATTCTGGATCAAGCGGAGTATCATCTTCAGCATATTCTTTACGCTTAATATTTACTTTACCTTGCGAAGTGTAGAGTGTGCCATTACGCGCATTTCGTGTTGGCAGAACGCAATCAAACATATCAACACCACGATAAATTCCCTCAATAAGGTCAAGAGGAGTGCCCACGCCCATAAGATAACGAGCTTTATCTTGTGGTAAAATTGGATTGAGAGTATCAAGGCAATTGTGCATATCTTCTTTTGGCTCGCCAACGCTAAGACCGCCAATTGCATAGCCTTCAAAGCCAATATCCATCAATTGTTCAGCAGAAAGTTTACGCAATTCAGGGTAAGTTACGCCTTGCACAATACCAAAAAGTAGTTGACCTTTTTCTTCAACCATTTCAGCAGGGTAGGCATTTCTACAGCGCTTTGCCCAACGTGTGGTGCGTTCAACAGCGCCTAGAGCTTGTTCGTAAGTAGCTGGATATGCATGACATTCATCAAAACACATCATAATATCAGAACCTAGATTATTTTGAATGCCGATCACACTTTCAGGCGTGAAAAGATGTTTTGAACCATCAAGATGTGATTGAAATGTAACGCCTTCTTCAGTCATTTTATTGAGGTCGCTCAAGCTAAAAACTTGAAAACCGCCTGAATCAGTCAAAATAGGTTTATCCCATTTAATAAATTCGTGAAGACCACCACGTCTTTTTACAAGCTCATCGCCAGGGCGCAAGTAAAGATGGTAAGTATTCCCTAAAATAATTTGTGCACCAATATTTTCTAAATCGTCAGGTGCAATACCTTTTACTGAGCCAACTGTGCCAACAGGCATGAAAATAGGTGTTTCAATTTCGCCATGAGCAGTTTTGAGAACGCCGGCTCTTGCATTATTATCTTTTGCTAAAAGTGTGTATGACATAAAATCCTTGAAAGATTAGCCAAAAGGAATCTTTCCTAAAATATAATTTTTATTGTTTTTTTTCAGAACTTTCTTCTGAATATTTAATTTTTTGGTGTAAAGGCATTGCCTTTTTGTTTTGTAAGAAAATTTCTTCTTTTTTCGCACAAAGCGCAAGTTCTAACACTTCATCAACGTGTTCGACTAAACGAATATCTAAAGATTTTGTAATTTCTTCAGGCACTTCTTTCAAGTCTTTCTCATTTTCTTTTGGCACAAGCACAACTTCAATGCCAGAACGTTTTGAAGCAAGAAGTTTTTCATGCAA
>CAYJIN010000035.1:0-7881 GCA_964370245.1 uncultured Desulfovibrionaceae bacterium | reverse complement strand
TTGAAAGCAAGGCCTGTACATACGCCAATTTTTTCACTTTCTTCACGTGAACCAAAGCGATATTTTTTAATACCAAGCGCTTTTTCCAAACTTCTTTTTGTATAACGCACAGAAGTTTTCTTTCCTTCAATAAGTTTCATTGCGGCTTTACGGCATAAAGTTGCAAGTTCTCTTTCAAGGTTACGAACGCCTGATTCTCTAGTGTAGTAGCGGATAATATCTAGGAAAACATTATCATCAACTTTCAGCTGATTTGGCTTTAATCCGTGTTCTTCAATTTGTTTTGGTAGCAAGAAATCTTTTGCAATATGCACTTTTTCGATTTCTAAATAGGAAGGTAATACAATAACTTCCATACGATCACGAAGAGCTGGCGGAATATTTTGTAAAACGTTAGCTGTTGTTATGAAGAAGACTTGTGAAAGATCATAATCTGCATCAAGGTAGTGATCGCCAAAAGTTGCATTTTGTTCAGGATCAAGAACTTCTAAGAGTGCTGCTGATGGATCGCCACGGAAATCTGCAGTCATTTTATCAATTTCATCTAAACAAAACAGAGGGTTATTTGAAGCTGCTCTTTTGAGAGACATAAGAATTTTACCAGGCATTGCACCGATGTAAGTTCTTCTATGGCCTCGAATTTCAGCTTCATCACGCACGCCACCAAGCGAAAGGCGAACATAATCACGCCCTGTTGCTTCAGCAACGGATTTTGCTAATGAAGTTTTACCAACCCCAGGAGGGCCAACAAAGCATAAAATAGGTCCTTTCAAGCCTTTAACTTTATTTTTTTCAGCCATTTTTTGAACAGCTAAATATTCAATAATACGTTCTTTAGCTTTTTCTAAACCAAAATGCTTTGCATTTAAAATTTTTCGTGCTTTTTGTATATCTATTTGAATATCTTTTAAATCATTCCAAGGAAGATCTAAAATCCAGTCAATATAGTTGCGAACAATTGTATATTCACCTGATGAAGCGCTTGTTGTGCGAAGTTTTTTCAGTTCACGCAAGGCTTTATCACGCATTTCTTCAGGCATATTCTTTGCTTTAATTTTATCTTCAAGCTCTTTAAATTCAGCCATTGGGTCATCTTCATTCCCCATTTCTTTTTGAATAGCTTTAATTTGTTCGTTGAGATAATATTCGCGCTGATTTGTATCCATCTGACTTTTTACACGTTCTTTGATGGTTTTTTCCAAATCAATAACTTCTAATTCAGTGTTAAGATAGGCAAAAGCTCTTTCAAGTCTTTCAACTGGGC
Organism: uncultured Desulfovibrionaceae bacterium; assembly: GCA_964370245.1. Classification (GTDB taxonomy): domain Bacteria; phylum Desulfobacterota; class Desulfovibrionia; order Desulfovibrionales; family Desulfovibrionaceae; genus CAYJAZ01. The sequence continues at coordinate 6,617 of CAYJIN010000035.1, read as the reverse complement.
TATCAATTTCTAACACTTCTTGTTTTTTTCTAAAATCCACCTTGAGGTGCGGCATGAGTGAATCAGCCAAACGCCCAGGTTCATTTAGGCCTGCAATTGCAGCTTTATGTTCTTGGCTAAAGCGTTTATTGCCTTTTGAATAATCTTCAATAGCAGAATGCGTTGCACGCACTAAAGGGTCAACATCATTTGCATTATATGAAGTTTCAGGAATTGAGAATGCTTTAACTAAAGGAATTGCGCCAGTTCCAAAAGGATTTTTAGCGCTTTCATTAATAGGTGCCCAAGTTGCACGGTAAAGCCCTTCAAATAGAACTTTGATGCTGCCATCGTTCAAGTGAAGAAGCTGTAAAACACGGCTTACCACACCAACTTGGAAAAGATCAGTTGATTTTGGATTCTCAACACTTGGATCTTTTTGCGCAACTAAAAAAACGTGTTTATTATAGTCGGCAAGGGCATTTTCAATAGCTTTAACAGAAGCTTCTCGCCCAACAAAAAGGGGGATTATGGCTTTAGGAAACATGACAACTTCACGAAGCGTCATAAATGGAAGTTCTTTTATAGAATTTTCATTATCTTTGATTATTATTTCAGCCATAATCCTTCCTCCAACTATTTTTAATTACTTAGCTTCTTTCGCTTCACTATGTTTAATGAAAAGCGGTTTTTCGCCACTAATTACTTCTTTTGTGATGATAACAGTTTTTAAGTCTTCCATTGAAGGTAAATCATACATGATATCAAGCATTAATATTTCTAACACGTTACGAAGACCACGAGCACCAGTTTTTCTTGCAATTGCTTCTTTTGCAACTTCACGCAAAGCGTCTTGCTCAAAAGCTAATTCTACGCCATCAAAAGCAAAGAGTTTTTGATATTGGCGCACAAGAGCATTTTTTGGCTCGGTAAGAATATGGATAAGATCTTCTTCATCTAATTCATCAATATGCGTAATTGTTGGAATACGGCCGATAAATTCAGGAATAAGACCAAATTGCACTAAATCTTGCGGGTGCAAGTTAGCAAGCAATTCGCTCATGCCCATTTCTTTTTTAGAAGAAATTTTAGCGCCAAAGCCCATGCCAGAACCACGTGTGCGTTGCTCAACAATTTTTTCTAAACCAACGAATGCACCGCCAACAATAAAGAGAATGTTAGAAGTATCAAGACGTAAAAATTCTTGATGTGGGTGCTTTCTTCCGCCTTTTGGAGGAACGTTAGCAAGTGTGCCTTCAATAATTTTTAATAAAGCTTGTTGAACGCCTTCACCTGAAACGTCACGTGTAAGTGAAGCAGATTCGCTTTTACGTGAAATTTTATCGATTTCATCAATATAGATGATACCGCAACTTGCTTTTTCTAAATCGTATTGCGCATTTTGTAAAAGTTGAACAAGAATATTTTCAACATCTTCACCAACATAACCAGCTTCAGTAAGCGTGGTTGCATCGGCAATAGCAAAAGGAACATTTAAAATACGTGCTAAAGTGCGCGCAAGTAAAGTTTTACCTGAACCAGATGGCCCAACTAAAAGAACGTTACTTTTTTCTAATTCAACTTTGCTAAGTTCAGGGTCGAAATCTTTGTGCTGCATTTCAGAAAAAACTCTTTTATAGTGGTTGTGAACAGCCACAGAAAGAATTTTCTTTGCTTTATCTTGCCCGATTACATATTCATCAAGTTTTTGTTTGATTTGATGCGGGGTAAGAAGAGTAATATTTTCGCCTTCTTCAGCTTCTGTTTCGTTTATATATGCATTTAGCGCGTGGTGGCAGCTTTCAATGCAACTTTCACAAATCGCTGAATCATCTTGCGTAACAAAATATTTTGCTTGAAATTCATCTTTTCCGCAAAAAGAACATTTGTTTGATACATTATCTTGTGGAGTTTTTGACATTATTCTGCCTTTAATTCACTTAATTCATTACGAGAAGTTAAAATTTTATCAACAATACCATATTTTAAAGCTTCATCAGCAGTCATAAAGTAATCTCTTTCAGTATCTTGAGAGATTTTCTTTACGTTTTGACCTGTATTATCAGCAAGGATTTGGTTGAGTAATTTCTTTGTACGGAGCATTTCTTTCATGTGAATGTCCATATCAGTTGCTTGCCCTCTATAACCACCAGAAGGTTGGTGAATCATGATTTGTGCGTGTGGCAATGAATATCTCATGCCTTTTTCACCACCAGCAAGCAAGAAAGCGCCCATGCTAGCCGCTCTGCCCATGCACATTGTTGCAACAGGTGCTGCAATAAATTGCATAGTGTCATAAATAGCTAAACCTGAAGAAACTGAACCGCCAGGCGAGTTGATGTAAAAATGAATTTCTTTTTCAGGATCTTGCGATTCTAAAAAAAGAAGCTGTGCACAAATAAGTGAAGCAGAGGCATCGTCAACTTCTGTATTCAATAGAATAATACGATCTTTTAAAAGACGCGAAAAAATGTCATAACCACGTTCGCCACGCCCTGTTTGTTCAACAACCATAGGTATATTATAACTCATGTGCATATCCTTATTTATCATTAAAATTTTGCAAAAGAAGCTATCAAAAAAATATCTAAAAAGCGTAAAAAGCTCTTAACACCAAAGGCATTAAGAGCATTTTCACGATAGTTCAAAAGTTCTTATGCTGGATCTTTTTCAGCAGCTTTTTCTTCTTTCACAGCAACTGGTTTGCCATCTTTATCGACAGGATTTTTAGTTGCTTTAGAATAAACGATTTCTAAAGCTTTTGCTGCTTGAAGTCTTTCGCTCACTTCATTAAAGCCGCCAGTTTGGTAAAGACGTTCCATAACTTCTTTAGGATCTTGACCAGTTTCTTGAGCTGCTCTCATGATATAATTTTGTAGTTCTTGATCAGAAATAACTACTTTTTCTGATAATGCAACAGCCATTAAGAAAACTTGTGCTTTTGCTTGTTTTCTTGCTTCAACGTCTGAATCTTCTTCCATACGTTTTAAAGCTTCCATAGCTTCTTTAGGATCTTGCCCTTGTTGCATAACAAATTTACGTGCTTCCATCATGTATTCATTTTTATGAGCTGTAACAAAGCTTTTTGGAAGTTCGTAATCGTAGCCTTCTAAGATTTGATCTAATAATTTATTTTGTGTTTCAGTTTTGATTTTTTGTTTGCTTTGGTTTGCAATGTTTTCTGTTACGAATTCATTGAATTTTTCCATGTCTTCAAAACCGAATTTTTTGATTAATTCTTCGTTCAATTCAGGAAGAACTTCTTCTGAAATAGAAACAAGTGTAACTTTCATATCAATTTCAGTGTTACGGAAGTTAGGGTCTGGGTAAGTTTCAGGAAGTTTAATTTTGCCTGTTTTTTCTTCGCCAGCTTTCATTGAACGCATGATGTTTTCGATTTCTTTTGATAATTCGTCAGCATCTGGTTTAAGTTGAACTTGAATGTTTTCACCTTTCATACCAGGAACAGCTGCGCCTTCAAATGAACCTTCAATATCTACTGTGCAGATATCAAAATCTTTAGGTTCTCTTGCTTCTTCAACAGGGTTTAATGTTGCTGAAGTTTGGCGTAAACGGCGTGAGAAAGCTTCAATTTCAGCTTCTGTTACAACAACTTGTTCTTCATCAATTGATAATTCTTCAAGTTTAGGAAGTTCAAATTCTGGTAAAACATCAAAGCTTACAGCAAATTTGTATGCTGCATTTCTTTTAATTTGAGTATCTGTATTACCTTCAATTTCAACAAAATTCACACGAGAAACAGGAATGATATTATTTTCTGTAAGAACTTTTTGAATGTTTGTATTTACTAAAGCTTCACTTGCGCGTGATTGTACATCTTCAGGGAATTTACCTTCGATTACTTTAGCAGGAACTTTGCCTTTTCTGAAACCGTCAAGTGTAACGTTTCTGCTAAGTTCTTTTACAGCTGAATCAATATATTTGTTTACCTCTTCACCTTCAAAAGATAAAATAAGTTTTCTTTCAACAGAAGATGGAGTTTCTAAAGTATGTTGCATAATACCTTCCTTAATTTTCTTGCCTTGGATTTTTATAGCCATTTTTCGCTATAACCAACTCTATTTAGCACACACTTTTTCCCATTGCAAGGAAATTTTTAGGCAGTAAAAAGAAAGGAAGAAGAAGATTTTTTATTATCATCTTTAGGCATGGATAATTCATAATTAGAATTTTGATGAATAATAAAAATAGATTGTCGAAAAAAGCCAGCATTATTCAGAAACTTAGTTTAGCTTGCAATTTCTTAAAAGCTTGTATATATTTCTTAAAAAATTACTCCTTATTTGGAGGGACTCATGTCAAGGGTAATTGCTATTGCAAACCAAAAAGGCGGTGTAGGTAAAACAACAACTGCCGTCAACTTGTCTTCATCACTTGCTATTATGGAAAATCGTGTGCTTTTGGTTGATTGTGATCCTCAAGCAAACTCTACATCTGCGCTTGGCTTTGAGCAAGAAAAACTAGAAAAAAATCTTTACACAGCTTTTTTCGACGTTGAAAATTTAAATGACGCTATTTTAGAAACTTCAACACCTTTTCTCAAGCTTCTTCCATCTTCCACCGACTTAGTGGGAATTGAAATTGAGCTTGTTGATAAAATGGCGCGTGAATTTTATCTTTCAGAAATGTTAGAAACTGTAAAAGATCAATACGATTTCATTATTTTAGATTGCCCACCTTCTTTGAGTCTTATCACGGTGAACTGCCTTTGCGCTTCCACCGAACTTCTTATTCCTCTTCAATGCGAATTTTTTGCTTTGGAAGGCATTGTGAAGCTTATGCAAACCTATGAATTAGTAAAGAAAAGACTCAATCCTCAATTAGATTTATTGGGCATTGTGCTTACTATGTATGATTCAAGAAATAAACTTTCTCGCCAAGTAAAAGCAGAAGTTGAGAAATGTTTCCCAGACCTCTTGTTTAAAGCAATTATTCCACGAAATGTGCGTCTTAGTGAAGCGCCAAGCCATGGTAAATCAATTTTGCATTACGACATAAAGTCAAAGGGTGCAGAAGCGTATTTAGAATTTTCAAAAGAAGTTGTAATGAAAAAAACACAGGGAAAATAAATTATGTCAACATCTTCACCTCGCTTAGGCAGAGGTCTTAACGCGCTTTTAGGCGAAAAGGTTTCTGAAAAAAAAGCTGACGATATCTATCAAGAACTTCCACTTTTATCTATAACTCCTTGTGCTTCACAACCAAGAAAATATTTCAATGATGAACAATTAAAAGAATTAGCTTCTTCTATCCAAGAAAAAGGCATTATTCAGCCTTTAGTTGTGCGCCCAATTGGTGGTAGCGATAGTGGAAAATATGAAATTGTTGCTGGTGAACGCAGGTGGCGTGCTGCAAAAATGCTTGGCCTTGAAAATGTGCCAGCAGTTGTGCGTGCTTATTCTGATTCTGATGCAATGACTATTGCTTTAATTGAAAATATTCAAAGAGAAAATTTAAATCCAATTGAAGAAGCAGAAGCTTTTGCACTTTTAAAAGAGCAATATAGCCTTTCACAAGAAGAACTCGCAAGAAATTTAGGTAAAAGCCGTTCAGCTTTAGCTAATGCATTAAGATTATTGAATTTACCAAAAGAAATGCGTGAGCTTATTTTTGAAGGAAAAATTTCAGCTGCACACGGTAGAACTTTGCTTGCTTTGCATGATGAAGCTTTGCAAAATGAATTAGCAAATAGAATTATCAACTATAATCTTAGCGTGCGTGATGTGGAAAATATTGTTGAATATGCAAATGCTTATCATCAATTACCTCCAGTGAAAGTAGCTTTATCACAAAATTCTGCCATCGAACAAGTTATTGACGGGCAAACAGGTGAAGTGAAACAAGAAGAAGCATTAGTTGAAGAGCAAAAAGAAAAGCCAGCTCGTCGATTAGCGCAAAAACCACAATTCTTCAAAGACTTGCAAAAAGAATTGCGTTTAGTTCATCGTGGTACAAGCCTTTCTGGTAATTTAGAAAGTGGAAAAATAACTCTTCCTTTTGCGGGTCAAGAAGAGCTTGATCGCATTCTTGCGCTATTTTCATTAACTCCGCTTACTCCTTTAGAATTAGATACTTTAGAAGCTGAAGCTGAAGAAAGTAAACTTATCGAACCTATTGAAATTGGTGTAGAAAACCTTTCTTCTGAAAATATTGAAAGCTTAGATTTAGAAGTTGCTATAAATATAGACGAATTTGAAGCTATGCTTGAAGCTCCTTTAGAAAAAGAGAAAAAAGAAGATAAAGAAATTGATGAATTAGCTGAAATACTTGATGATGTGCTTGAGAGTGAATTATCTGCAGAACTCAACGAAATCACAAGTGAAAATTCTTCAAATGTGGATAATTTAGATCCTGCATTAGATAAAATTTTGAATGAGCTATAATTTGATGTTTCTACGAATTTGTTTTCTTTTGAGCATTCTTTTTATGCCAAATGTAGTCTTTGCTGTGGATTATTATCCACTTTATCCTGCCGAAGAAAGAGAAGTGGGAAACCTAGACTTTACCGTGCATGAACGTTGCAACGGCGATAATCATGAGGGGATAAAAATCCTTATTCTTGGTGGTATTCAAGGCGATGAACCTGGGGCTTTTTCAGCGGCATCTCTTCTAACCAC
>CAYJIN010000034.1:11967-21558 GCA_964370245.1 uncultured Desulfovibrionaceae bacterium | reverse complement strand
ATTCCTAAAGGCTCTTTAGAAGATGCCACAGTTGAACTTTTTGATCGTGCCGGTTGGAAAATCCGCCGTTATTCTAGAAACTATTTTCCATCAATTGATGATAAAGAAATTGACCCACGCCTTTGTAAAGTGCAAGAAATTCCACTTTACATTCAAGATGGTCTTTTAGATATTGGTTTAACAGGTAAAGATTGGCTTATTGAACAAAATGCTGATGTGCATGTTGTTTGCGATTTAGTATATTCAAAAGTTTCTAAAAAACCTGCACGTTGGGTTTTAGCTGTTGCTGGTAATTCGCCTTATTTCAAACCTGAAGATTTAGAAGGTAAACGTGTTGCAACCGAGCTTATGGGCGTAACCACAAAATATTTTGCTGATCGTGGCATTAATGTTAACATCATTCACTCTTACGGTGCTACAGAAGCAAAAGTTATTGATGGCTTAACTGATGCTATTGTTGAAATTACTGAAACAGAAACCACAATACGCTCACACGGCCTTAGAGTTATTGATGATATTATGTCATCAAACACAGTTCTTATCGCAAATAAAGAAGCTTATGCTGACCCTGTTCGCCGTAAGAAAATTGACCAAATCGAAATGCTTTTACTTGGTGCTTTACGTGCTAATTCTTATGTATTGATTAAGATGAACGTGCCTACTGCTAATCTTGAAAATATTATGAATCTTCTTCCTGCGCTCAACTCCCCTACTGTTTCACATTTACAAGATTCTGCTTGGGTTTCAGTTGAAACTGTTGTTGATACAAATACTGTGCGCGACCTTATTCCTCAACTGAAAGAAGAAGGTGCAGAAGGCATTTTAGAATTCTCACTTAACAAAGTGATTTAGTAGTGAAGGTAATATAATATTATGACAGACGAAAGAAGAGAAAAAATTGAGAGAGTTCTCAATCATCGCCAGCACGATTTAACACTAGTGCTTGCAAACATACATGATCCACATAACGTTTCAGCTATTTATCGTTCTGCTGATGCTTTTGGCGTAACTAAAGTTCATCTTTACTACACAGACACTGCTTTCCCTACCCTTGCAAAGAAGACATCAGCTTCTGCACGTAAATGGGTTGATACTGTGCGCCATAATAATAAAGAAAGCCTTTTAGAAGCTCTTAAAGACTATAATTTACTTGCAACAGCTTGTACGCCTATTTCAAAAACTATGTATGAGTATGACCTTGCAAAGCCTACTGCAATTGTTATGGGAAATGAGCACTCTGGTGTGCCAGAAGAATTACTTTCACATGTAAACGGTGAAATTTATATTCCAATGTTTGGCATGATTCAAAGTTTCAACGTTTCTGTTGCTGCTGCTCTTTTATTAGGTGAAGCAAGCAGACAAAGACAAGCGCAAGGCTTTTATGAAAAAAGCAGAATGCCACAAGTTGAATATGATGCAAAGCTTGCTGACTGGCTTGAAAAGTAGAATTTTTAAAATATCATAAAAAAAGAGCAATACCAAAATATTGCTCTTTTTTATTAGCTAATTAAGTTATAATTATGATTTATTTGAATTTGCTACAAGCGGACTCATTTCAAGCAAAGCTGATAAATTAAGAAGAATAAGCAAACCATTCGGCATATTTGCAACACCGCGAATATATTCAGAATCTACACCTGATACAACAGCAGGCGATTCTTCAACAATATTAGAATTGATGCTCAAAACTTCTGAAACTTCATCAACTAAAAAGCCCATAATTCTTTGGCTAACTTCCATAACAATAATTCTTGATTTAGAAGTCATCTCTATTCCTTCTAACCCAAATCTTTTGCGTAAGTTAACAACAGGAATAACATTACCACGCAAGTTTATAACACCTTCTAAAAATGGTGCAGTATTTGGAACAGGAGTAATTTGAATAATTCTTATAATTTCATGCACATCAAGAATTTCTACTGCAAATTCTTCTTCTGCAATGAAAAATGTTACGAGTTGTAAATTATTTTCATCTAACAAATTGCCGAATTCTAATTGCTTCTCTTCGATGTTTGACATAGTGTTACCCGTGTTTTTGAAGTTTATACATTAACTATCGGTATAAATTGAAAAAAGCTTAGGTTAAATTTTTTCTTAGTCCTGTAAGATCAGATAAAGCCATATGTGCCATTTTTAAACAAGCCGGAACATCAATAGATTGTGGGCACTTACGCATACACTTCTTGCACGATTTACAAGTAATTGCGCTTTCATTATTTGCAAGCATTGTTGTATATTGTGCTGCAACCCATCTTTTATCTTTAAACATTACAAGCTGATTATATAAATCAAAAATAGCAGGAATATTAATGCCGTGCCCACATGGCATGCAGTATTTACAGCCAGTACATGGAATAGCAGAATGTGAAAGCATTGCAGCTCTTGCATGTGAATAAAGATTGTTCTCTTCGCTTGTAAGTGAGCGAATCATATGAATATCAGCAATACGTGCATTTTCTTCTAATTGCTCGATAGTATTCATGCCGCTTAAAACACAAGAAACAGCCTTTCTATCAAAGACCCATCGTAAAGCCCACTCAGCAGGTGTGCGTTTGATTTCAGCTGTATCCCAAATTTCTTTAATATCAGGTGGCACGTTTTGAGCAAGAGTTCCGCCTTTTAGCGGCTCAACAATAATAATACCCATGCCTTTACCCGCTAAAAGTGAAAAACCTTGTAAGCCAGCTTGCATCGTAGTATCAATATAGTTTAGTTGAATTTGCCCAACTTCAAAATCATATTCATCAACAATATCTTCTAAAACGTCATATGTATCGTGGAAAGAAAAACCAATATGATTAATTCTTCCTTCTTTTTTCTTTTGTTCTAAAAACTCTAAAGCACCTAGTTTTTTCATAAATTCCCAACGTGTTCTGTTGAGGCCATGCATAAGGTAAACGTCAATATAGTCAGTTTGTAAATTTTCTAACTGCATATTGAAAAATCTATCAAAATGATCAGGTGCAGTAATTTTTGAGCAAGGCATTTTTGTACAGAGAATAATATCCTTTCTTTTGCCACTCTCTTGCATAAGATTGCCAAGGATTTTTTCTGACTGTTCGCCGTGATATACTAGTGCAGTATCAAAATAGTTAATTCCAAGCTCTAAAGACTTATAGAAAAGCTGTCTTGTAAGCTCAAAATCAACAGTTGGTATTTTTTCATCACATGTAGGAATTGTTGGCAAGCGCATGAGCCCAAAGCCTAATACACTTACATCTAAACCGGTTTTACCGAGAGAGCGATATTGCATAGAGTTTTCTTTCCTTAGAGGAATTTTTAATATATTGCCATGTATGCTGTAAGATTGCAAGTAAAAAAGATTTATTCTTATTTCTTGTTTTATTTTTACACTTCTATGTTCTCAAAATATAAAAAAAGCGCAAAGTTACTACTCTGCGCTCTGATTATTATTACTATCTATTTTTGTAAAGTTAGTTTATTTGTTCTAAGTTTTCAAGTGAAATGTCTGCTTCCTGAACTTCAACTTCCATAGATGGAATTTCTGGCAATGTTATGTTCAATGAATTTATAGCTTCAAGCACTTCTGCTGTAATATCAGCTGTTTCATCATAAGATAGCACTGTATCACTTGGGAAAATCATTGAAATATTCTTTTCTTCACGCACTTTTTTGAAAGCTTCTTGAAGTGAATTTTCAATAATAGTCACAACTTCTTTTTGGTTTTCATCTAAAATAGCTTGTAAAGTTGCTACAACCCCTTGAAGTTCTAATTGTTTGCGCAACATTTTGGCTTCTTCGCTTGCGTCTGATGCATCAATTGCTTTTTCCATTTCAGCAAGTTTTGCTTCAGCTTTTAGTTGTGCATCTTGTATACGTTTAAAACCTTCTTGAGCTAAACTACTTTCTGAAAAAACTTTTTCTGTATTTACAACTGCAAAAGGTTCAACTTGTGGCTTTCCACCCATTGCATAAAGTAATGGTAAAGTAAGCAATAATGAGAGGGCAAGTAATTTTTTCATTTCAACTCCAAATTATAAGATTATTGTTTATACTATTCTTTTAGAAAGTCTGCAATCCATTATTTTACACTAAGTAAACAAGGAAAACAGCTATTATTAATGAAGGTAAAAGATTTGTAAGTCTTATTTGCACAACCTCTAAAAGGTTTAGTGAAATACCTATTACTAAAACACCACCAACAGCTGTTAATTCAGACATTAACATTTCACTAATGTATGGCTGTAGATAACCTGCAAAAACTGTTAATGCTCCTTGATAGACAAAAACACAAACAGCAGAAAGTAAAACACCAACACCATATACAGAAGCCAATACAATTGAACTAAATCCATCAAGAATTGATTTTGAGAAAACAACAGTTCTATCTCCTCTCAAACCTTCATCAAATGAACCTAGAATTGCCATTGCTCCAATACAAAATAAAACAGTGGCTGTCACAAAACCTTGTGTGAATTGTGGATTTTTTGATTTTATTCTTTTCTTGATTACTTCTCCAAGACCCAAAAATCTTGTTTCTAAGTCAAGCGCTTCTCCAATTATTCCACCAAGCACTAATGAAAAAATCATTATAAGTGGGGCTTGCGTTGCTAAAGCCATTTGAACACCAATTACTATTGTTGATAATGCTAAGCAGTGAAAAACAGTTTGTCTAATTTTTTCAGGTAGTTTTGAGCCAACAATAAGACCAACGATTGAACCAAGGATAATAGTTCCTGCATTGACGAGTGCACCTAAAGGCAATTCAAGAAAAAAATTACTCATAAACCTTCCAACTTTTAATAATTTCTGCTCTAAAACTATACTTTAATTTTACATTTGCATAGTTTTTTTTGTGAAAAAAATTTTTTATTTTTAATTATGCTATTTCAATATATTAGAATTCATTTTTTTTAAAATCTTTATTAAAGCACTTGCCCTTTTTGCAAAGAGAGGTTATCTATTCATTTGTATGTAATACAATAATAAAAAAAATCCATTCGGAGGATGTTTATGTTTTCTTCTCTAGCTTATGCAGCTGGCTCAACTGGTGCACCTGCTGGCGGCGGGATTGAATCAATGCTTGTTCAATTTATGCCTTTAATTCTTATGTTTGTTGTTTTCTATTTCTTGTTGATTCGTCCTCAGCAAAAAAAAGCTAAAAAACATAAAGAAATGCTTGCTGAATTAAAAAAAGGCGATCATATCATTACAAGTTCTGGTATTTTAGGCCGTGTAACTAACATCGAAGGTGATGTTTTAGTTCTTGACCTTGGTAGCACTGAAATTAAAGTTATTCGTGGTTATGTTGCTGCAGTTGTAGATCCTAAAAACCTTAGCGATGCACCTAGCGCACCACAACAATAATAAAATTTTATTAACTCTGTGAGTTTATATTTTAATGTGAAATAAAGAAGACTTACTTTTTTGTTTCACATTTTTTTAATTTATAGAGGTATTATAGGATAATTTATGAAAGCTCGTTCATGGCGTCTTTTCCTTTCGTGCATTGTGCTTGTTTTAAGTATAGTTTATACAATGCCGAACATTCCTTTTATTTCTAACTCCTCTTTAGTTAATATTCTCCCAAGTTCTAAAATTAATTTAGGGCTCGATTTAAAAGGTGGAGTAAGCTTAACTTTAGGCGTTGAAGTTGAAAAAGCATTACAAAACATGCTTTTACAAACTGGTCAAAATATTAAAGATTATGCTAGCGAAGAAGAAATTCTTGCTGTAAATCCAAAAGTAAATGAAAATATATTAGAAATTACACTTCCTAATCAAAATCAAGCGGAAGCTTTTGATGCGCTTTTAGCAACTAATTTCCCTTCTATTACTGTTTTATCATCTGAGGCATCTGGAAATTCTCAAGTTTATACTCTTGCATATACTGATGCACAAATTGCTATTATGGAAGAAGAAGTTCTTGATCAAGCAGTAACAACACTAAGAAATCGTATTGATCAGTTCGGTGTTGCTGAACCTGATATTCGTAAACAAGCTGATAACCGCATTCAAGTTCAACTTCCTGGTTTAGATGATCCTCAGCGTGCAATACAGCTTTTAGGGCAAACTGCTTCTTTAGCTTTTCACTTAGTGCGTGATGATATTCCGCACAATACTGTAATGCTACCGCCTGGTGTTGAGCATTTCCCTATGCTAAACGACGGCACACGCCCAGATACTACTATCATTTTAGATACTGTCGCACTTATGACTGGTACTGATATTACTGACGCTCGCCCTGGTTATGATGAACAAGGCAGACCTTATGTTAGCCTAAATTTCAATAGCACAGGCGCTTCTAATTTCGAACGTATTACTGGTGAACATGTAAACCAAAGAATGGCTATTGTTTTAGATGGCACTGTTTTCTCTGCACCTGTTATCAATGAAAAAATCACTGGTGGTCGTGCTAGCATTTCAGGTTCAGAAAGCATTCAAGAAGCGCAAGATTTATCAATTGTTCTTCGTGCTGGTGCTTTACCAGCTCCAGTTGAAGTTTTAGAAGAAAGAACAGTTGGTCCATCTTTAGGGCAAGAATCTATCAATTCTGGTTTGCTTGCTGCATTTATTGGTGCTTTATTAGTTATCATCATTATGCCAATTTACTATGGTTTCTCAGGCGTTATCGCAAACGTTATGCTTTGCTTTACTATGCTTCTTGTAACTGCTGGTTTAGGTGCTTTTGGTGCAACGCTAACCCTTCCTGGTATTGCTGGTATTGTTCTTACTATTGGTATGGCAGTTGATGCAAACGTTCTTATTTATGAAAGGATACGTGAAGAACTTTCAAAAGGTCTTGCAGCTTTTGAAGCGGTTGAACAAGGTTTTGCGCGCGCAACAATTTCAATCATGGATTCTAACATTACCACAATCATAGCTGCTCTCATCCTCTATCAATTCGGAACTGGTCCAATTAGAGGTTTTGCTGTAACACTAAGCATTGGTATCCTTGCTTCAATGTTTACAGCTGTTTTTGTTTCCCGTGAGATTTTTTATCTTTGGGCGCAAAAATCATCTAACAAAATAAGTATATAGGAGCTAATCATGGCTTTAGCTTTTCTTAAAAAAGTTCCTTCAATCAACTTTGTACGTTTCAGATTTCTAGCTTATGCTATTTCTGCTATTTTACTCATTCTTTCACTTTCTATCTTTGTAATCAATAAAGGTTTAAACTACGGCGTTGACTTTGCTGGTGGCGTTATGGTGCAAGTTGAATTTACAAAAGAAGTGCAAGATGAAACTGTAAAAAATGCTCTTTCTACTCTCAATATTCCCGGTTTAGTTGTTCAAAAGTTTGGAGATACTGATAGAGATTATCTTATTCGCTTTTCATCAAACGAAGGCGATGCAGATATGCGTTCACCTATTTTAGATGCACTTGCTTCTGCTATTCCTGATTCTAATCCACATATTCTTCGTCTTGAAATGGTTGGCCCAAAAGTTGGTGAAGATTTAAAAAACTCTGCTCTTGAAGCAATGTTTTATGTTGTTCTTCTTATTGCTGTTTATATTTCAGGTCGATTTGAACATCGTTGGTTCCTTGCTGCTGCAATGGCAATTGGTTTAGCAGCTCTTATCTATGTTGCAGAATTTATAGGCTTAGGGCGTGCATATCAAACGGCTTTAGCAATGCTTGTAACTCTAGGTATTTCTTATTTCCTAAGGCTAAACTTTGCACTTTCCTCTATTGTTGCTCTTTTACACGATGTACTTATTACTTTAGGTATTCTTACACTATTAGGCAAAGAAATTGACCTTAATGTAATTGCTGCTTTACTTACTTTAGTTGGCTATTCATTGAACGATACTATCATTACCTTTGATAGAATTCGTGAAAATTTGCAAGCGCAAGATATTGAAAATCCAGAAAGCCTTACTGATATAATCAACCGAAGCATCAACCAAACCTTATCAAGAACTTTGCTTACATCAGGAACAACTCTTGCTGCTGTTTTAAGCTTATTCATTCTCGGTGGTGGCGTTATTCATGATTTCGCTCTTACAATGCTTCTAGGTATTGTAGTAGGTACTTTCTCTTCTATATTTGTAGCAAGCCCTCTTCTTTTAGCTTTAGGTGATGAAAAACTTTATATTTCACACTTAAATAAAACAAAAGTTGAATATGAAAAACCTGGCGAACATGGTGTTGTATAATTAAGAATTTGTAAAATAATTCTAGACATTAATTTCAAATACTCTTATAGTATTTTTACTATAAATTCTATGGAAGTATATATTATGTTAAAAAAAATAAAATTTATTATGCTTGCAGTTGCAATGACAATCTTTGCGAGTTCCGCTGCACAAGCACAAGGAGAAAACAAAATGATTAAATTTGAAACCTCAATGGGTGACTTTGTTGTAAAATTAAACGAAGAAAAAGCACCTATCACTTCAGCAAACTTTTTACGTTATGTTAATGAAGGTTTCTATGATGGCACAATCTTCCACCGCGTAATCAGCAATTTCATGATTCAGGGCGGCGGTTTTTCACAAGAAATGAAACAAAAAGACAACCACGGCAGCATCGAAAATGAAGCTGACAACGGTCTAAAAAACAATAAATATACAATCGCTATGGCACGTACACAAGAGCCTCATTCAGCGTCATCACAATTCTTTATCAATACAAAAAATAACTCTTTCTTAGACTTCTCTTCACCAACACCACAAGGTTGGGGTTATGCTGTGTTTGGTGAAGTTGTTGAAGGTATGGACGTTATTGATAAAATTGAAGGCGTTCAAACAACAACTCATGGTTTCCACAGTGATGTTCCAGTAGAACAAGTAATTATCAACAAAGCAAGTGTTGTTGAATAGTTCTTTTTATTTATAAAGCAAAAAGGTAGCAAATTTTAGTTTGCTACCTTTTTTTGTATCTTTTTCTTAGCTGTTTACTGGTCAAATAAGCTATAACTTTATATCTTAGTGCCCTGTAATATTATATTTTTTTAGTTTATATTGAATGAGTGAGCGTGATATACCTAAAGTGTCTGCTGCATGCGCCTGAACAAAATCTGCGCGAACAAGTGCTCTTCTAATAAGTGCTGCTTCAATTTTATCTAATGTATCAGCAAGATTTAATTCAAATGGAAGCAAGTCAACAGCGCTTTTAAATTGCCCTTCTTCATCTCGTATTTCTGGTGGTAAGTCATTATCTGTTATAAGGTCACCAGCAACTAGCACAATGCATCTTTCTAAAATGTTTTGTAATTGCATAATATTACCTTCCCAATCATAACCAGAAAGAAAGTTCAATGCTTCTGCAGTGAATCTTTTTTCTTCCATACCATGTTCTTTAGATATGTTATGCGAAAAATAGCCTACAAGTTCAGGAATGTCTTCTCTTCTTTCTCTAAGTGAAGGCATTTTTATTTCAACAATATTTAGTAAATAGTATAAATCTTCTCTAAATTTACCTGCTTGAACTAAGCTTTTAATGTCTTCTGAAGTGCTCACAATTGGGCGAATATCAATATCTGTAACTGTTTTAGAATTTACACGTCTGAGCTTTTTACTATTTAAAACTTCAAATAAATAACCTTGTGCTTCTAATGAGAGCTCGGTGACTTCTTCTAAAAAGAGTGTGCCTTGATGTGCTTGCTCAATTTTACCTCTTTTGAA
>CAYJIN010000034.1:4497-11867 GCA_964370245.1 uncultured Desulfovibrionaceae bacterium | reverse complement strand
ATGCGTTCATTCACATAGGTTTCAGCAATACTTTCTTGAAGAATTTTATATTGCCTATGTGCTTTTGCAAGCTGAACAGCATTATTTACGCTTATTAGTAACTCATCGTTTGCAAATGGCTTTGTTATATAATCAAAAGCACCTTCTTTCATCAAATCAACAGCAGATTCAATCGAACCAAAAGCCGTCATAATAATTACAGAGATGTTTGGATAGCTTTTTTTAACATGATTTAATATCTCTCTACCTGTAACTTTTGGCATTTTAAAATCAGTAATTACAACATCAACATCTGATTCAGCTAAAAAAGTTATTGCAATTTCAGGATCAGATAAAGCTGTAACTCTATACCCTTCATCAAGAAGTAAAGTTTCTAAAACTAAAAGATAGTTTTTTTCATCGTCTATTATCAAAATATGTTGGTCATTAGTCATATCTTTCTCTACTTTATTATATTATTTAAATTTATATTTCGAAAGTAAGCTCAACACAAGCACCACCCTCTTCTCTATTATATAAATTTATTTTACCACTATGTGCTTCAACAATTGAGCGTACTATAGATAAACCCAAACCAGTGCCTGTTTCTTTTGTTGTAAAAAATGGGTCAAGAGCACGCTGTAAAACTTCATCTGAAAAACCCAGCCCATTATCATAAACTGACAAAACTAATTCTTTATTTAAATTTTTTACAATTTTAACGCCTAAAAGTTTTGCACCTCTTTCTTCTTCTGTTTCTAAAGCTTGAATAGCATTTGAGAGCAAGTTATAGATCGCTCTATAAATCAAATCCTCTTCTCCAGTAATTATTATTTCATCAGGAATTTCAACTAGTGTTTTGATATTCTCAGAATTGATTTTAGGCTCTAGAAAAGCTAATGCTTTTTTAACACAAAAAGACAAATCTACTTTTTGATCTTTCGGCATTCTTGGGCGTGCATAATCCAAGAAGTCATTAACCACAACTGCAAGTCTTTTCGTTTCATCAATAGTTGCAGCAAGAATCTTTTTAGATGGTACATCAAGTATATCTTTATTCCTTGATGCCAACAATTCAGCACTCGATTGAATTATTCCGAGAGGATTTCTAATTTCATGAGCAATAGATGCAACTACTCTACCCATACCAGCAAGTTTTTCTTGTTGATGCAATTGAGCTTCAAGCTGTTTATTTTTTTCTATACGTTCAGCAATAATTTCTGCTGCTTTTCGAGCAGTAAATTGTAATATCAAAAATAAAACAAGTGTTGAAATACTAAAAATTGTAATAATCCATCTTTGCAAGTGAACAGCATTTTCATAGTGTGCAGTAATATCAATTTTCAACTGCAAAACACCAAGAACAGAAGTATCTTGAAAAAAAGATACTAAATCTTTGTCAACAGAAAGAGGAAATAAAATTTCTAACAAAAAAGTATTTGGCTTTACATTATTACGAATAAAAGCTTCGTAATAGGGCATTTTGTTTTCTTCATTAAATATAAGAGGAACGTCTTGATTAAATATTGCTAAAGCTTCTTCAAGCTCTATACCTTGCTCTTTCAATTCAGTTTCATTCATTGAATAAACAACAAGTGCATCTTTATCAAGAATGCGAACTTCGCCAACCTCCAAGCCGCTTATCATATTCTCAACTGTTTCATCTAACAGTCGATACTGATCAGGCTCTCTTAGTGAGATAGGATCTTCCGCCAAAGCAATTGGCAAAGTAAATCTTCTAAACAATTGCCTATTAAAATTCTCAGCCAACAGTATAAGATATTCTTTTTGCGATTCAATTGAACTTGTAATTGTTGACCTCACTAAAAGTGTCGTCAAAACAATGCTTGCTATCAACATCAATGAAAAAGAAAGCCAAGAAAAACCTTGGACTAATTCAATTGTTTTTTGAGATGAAAATTTTCTATCCACTTATACCTCATGTTTCACGTGAAACAATTCAAATGTTTCACGTGAAACAAAATTACATGAGTATATTTTCTCTAAACTCATCAAGTGATGAGTAGCCAAGCTCTTCCAAAAGCAAGGGAAGATTTTTAGCAATGTCAAATGCTCTTTGAGGATCAATAAAGTTTGCAGTTCCGACTTGAACTGCGGATGCTCCTAAAAGAATAAACTCAAGAACATCTCTTTCATTCACAATACCACCCATTGCAATAAGTGGAACTTTTACTTTTTTACGCACTTCATGAACGCATCGTAACGCAATTGGTTTTATTGCAGGGCCAGACAAACCGCCCACAACATTACCAAGTAAAAACTTACGTGACTTAATATCAACTGCCATACCAGAAACTGTATTGATAAGTGAAATTGCATCAGCGCCTGCAGATTCAACTGCTTCAGCGATTGTTGCAATTGAAGTTACATTTGGAGATAGCTTAACAATAACTGGTAAGTTGTTTACAGAATCGCAAACAGCTTTTGTTACGTCGTAAGCAAGTTGTGGATCTTGTCCAAAAAGAACTCCCCCACACTTCACGTTAGGACATGAAATATTAACTTCAAGAGCAGCTAAGCCGTAAGCTTTATCTAATATTGATGCAAGCTCAGAATATTCTTCTGGTGAAGTTGCATAGATATTTGCAATGACAGGAACGTCATAAAATGGTAAAGTTGGTAGAATATTTGAAACAAAATTTTCAACACCATCATTTTGAAGACCAACTGCATTAAGCATACCAGAAGAAGTTTCTGCAATACGTGGTAAAGGATTTCCAGGACGTGCTTTCAATGATAAACCTTTTACAACAATGCCACCTAGGTTTGCCAAGTCGCCATAAGGTTGAAATTCTTTACCATTGCCAAAAGTTCCAGAAGCAGTTAAGATTGGATTTTTGAAAACTAAAGTTTCTTTTGACGTGGTTAATCTAACACTAGTATCTACTTTCATTTTGCACTCCTATATTTCTAAATCATGCGCCCAAAAAACTGGACCAGAAGTACAAGTTTGAACAGGAAAACCTGCTTTACTAGGTTCGTGCCACTTTTGTGAAGTTTTAGCCACACATCCTAAACAAGCACCAACACCGCACGCCATTTTATTCTCTAAAGAAAGTTGCACTCGAATATTATTTTCTATTGCAATTTTATGAATATATTCAAGCAATGGCATTGGTCCACATGATAAGACTAAACCATCTTTTTTACCAATTTCTAACATTTGCTCTTTGATTAAGTTTAGAAAATATTGCAAATCTTCTGGTTTCTTTTCTTGAATTTCTTCTAGTTCAATTAGGTTTGAAATTGTATCGATTGGATAACAGTCTGATGGTGCTCTATGTGAAAAAATCATAGAAACTTTTGACTTCACTGGATGTTGATCTAAGTAACCTATAAAAGGCACTACACCAATTCCACCTGCAACTAAAAGTGTTGGTTTACTTTCTTCAACAGCAAAGTTGGTTCCTAAAGGCCCCCAAACAATAACTTTATCTTTAGATTTTAATAAAGCTAATTGTTCTGTTCCATTACCAACTGTTTGAAAAAATATAATTAATCCGCGCTCAGTGAGACGTGCTATTGAAAAAGGTCTAGCACATAGAATTTCATTACCCCATGATACTGGACGTATCATAACAAACTGACCAGCTTTCCAATTAGCCCATTCTGGAGCAGTTTCAGAAAAATTTTCAGGCATTTTCAATGTAAGCGCATGAAATGATGTGCTTTTTACAGCTGTGTCGCCAAATTGAACATTGTCTAAAACTTCAAGTTCAAGCCTTGACGGCATTAGTTGAGTTTCCATAAATTTATTCTCGATTTTTATTGTTTAATTTATAAAGAAATAGTACATTTTTGCCTAGTAGTCAAGGAATTGAAAGTAAAGAAAAAATTTTAGAAAAATAAAGATTGAAAAAAAATTAGAAAAATGTAAACCTTTTAAAAATTGAAAACAACTTTGAAAAACAAAGCATAGGAAAGTCATGAACACAAGAGAAATACTTCTTGAGGTACTAAAAAGTACAAGTACAAGCACATTAAATAATGCACTTGCAAAACATCTTAATGATGATAAATTATCAAAACAAGAAAAAGCTTATATTACTAATGTAAGCCACCAAATTTATAGATATAAACTTCGCTTTGAGGCGCTTATTTATTTATATAGCCATAAAGGAAGAGACATCACTGATAATGCTGTTAACATATTGTTAATTGCTGTATGCGAAATTTTCAAAATGCAAAGTATTCCTCTTCATGCTTCGATCAATGAAGCTGTTGAGCTTGCAAAAAAACATGCCTCAAAAGAAGTTGCACTTATTAATGCAATTCTTAGAAGAATTGATAAAGAATTTCCTTATAAAGAATTTAATAAAGAAAAATTCATCAAAGAAATTAAGTTCCTCTACCCTAAAAAAACTTTGCTTGAATTTGAAGCTTGTTATGCATCACTTCCAAGTTTCGTATTAGATATTGTAAGAAAACAGAAAGGTAAAGAAGAAGCTGAAAAATTCTTAGCAACAATCAATGAAATTCCTTATTACTCCTACAGATTTAATGCAAAGAAAAGTGATTGGGAAGAAAAAAGAAATGAACTTGCTCAAACCTCAATGCTCCATAACTTCTTTGCAACTTATGGATATGCTAGCCAGTCAAACAGCCAAAAAGCACAGGAATTGCACGAAGCGGGTTATGTTTCAATGCATGGCGCAAGTTCACAAGCTGCAGTTGAAAAAATCTATAATACTTTAGGCGATAAACTTAATGGTTTATGGGATGCATGCGCTGGCGTTGGCGGAAAAAGCATTGCACTTGCTGAACGTGGAATTTCTATCGCTTTAGCAAGTGATACTAGCGAAAAAAGATTAGAAATTTACGAAAAGGAAAGAGTAAGACTTGGCTTAGATGAAATTAAGATTTCAAATTCACCTCTACAGGAAGTTGAAATTGAAAATATCAACTGTATTATTCTTGATGCTCCTTGTTCAGGAACAGGTACACTCTGCTCAAACCCAGATCTAAGATATAAAATTTCAAAAAAATCTATCAAAGAAACGATTGAAATTCAGAAAGAATTGCTAAAATCTGCGTATGATAAATTGAATAAAGATGGTTATATTTGTTACTTGACTTGCTCAATAAACAAAGATGAAAATGAATGTCTTATTGAAGAGTTTAGTAAAGAAAATCAAGTCAAAATTATTAGTGAAGAATATATTCTTCCTCCAGCAATTGGAGCGGATACTCTTTATTTAGCAATTATTCAAAAAATATAGAAGATATTAACTATGAAATGTACTATTATTGGTGGCGGTTTAGCTGGTTGCGAGTGTGCTTTATCATTAGCTGAAAATGGCATTGAAGTAACACTTTATGAACAAAAGCCACATAAATATTCTGAAGCACACATTGTCCCTACCCTTGCGGAACTTGTTTGTTCAAACTCTTTACGCTCGAATGATGCATTATCGTCAGGCGTTGGTTTATTAAAAGAAGAAATGCGTAAACTCAACAGCCCGTTAATGAAAATAGCTGAAACTGTGCAAGTTCCCGCTGGTAAAGCTTTAGCTGTGGATAGAGATTTATTTTCAAAAGCAGTTACAAAAGCGATTGAAGAAAATGATAACATCACTCTTATCAATAAAGAAATAACTTCAATTAATGATTTAGAATTTTCAGAAGAAAATCCACTCATTATTGCTGCAGGGCCACTTGCATCTTCTTCACTAGTGGAAAGCTTGAAAGAATATATTGAAGAGAAAAAGCTCTATTTTTATGATGCAATTGCACCAATTATTGAAGCAAGCAGTGTTGATATGGAAAATGCTTTTTATGGTTCACGCTATGGGCATGAGAAAGATGAAGCAGATAAAGAAGATGAAGGCGATTATCTCAATTGCCCAATGAATAAAGAAGAATATCAAACATTCTGGAAAGCATTAGTTGAAGGTGAAAGAGTTCCTACACATGAATTTGAAAAAGAAATTCATTTTGAAGGATGCATGCCAATTGAAGCTTTAGCAGATAGAGGCGAAAAAACACTTTGCTTTGGCTCTTTAAAACCAGTTGGATTTATTGACCCTAAAACAGGTTCACGCCCTTGGGCTTTATTACAGCTTAGAACTGAAAATGCTGAAAAAACTTCTTATAACTTAGTTGGTTGTCAAACAAAGCTCACGTATAAAGAACAAGATAGAATTTTTAGACTAATCCCTGCTCTAAGAAATGTTGAATTTTTACGTTTTGGCTCTATCCATAGAAATACATACGTAAACGCTCCAGATACTCTCAATGCTGATTTATCGCTCAAAAAGAATAAAAATATATTCATGATTGGGCAAATAACAGGCGTTGAGGGTTATGTTGAATCAATTGCAAATGGTTTATGGCTTGCAAAAATGCTTATAGCAAAAGAAAGAAATGTTGAAGTTATAGAGCCACCAAAAACATCAGCTTTAGGCGGACTCATCAATCATTTACAAACTCCTGTAAAAAACTTTCAGCCATCAAACGCGCATTTCGGATTAATGCCAGCTTTAGAAGGTAGAATTAAGAAAAAAGAAAGAAAACCAATTCTTGCAGCTAGAGGGCGTGAAGACTTTGATGCATGGCTTAAAAAAGTGGAATTCAACTAAAATAATAAAATATTATCATTAAAAAATACATAACTTTACCAAATAGTATTGCAAATAAAATCAAAATATGCTTTAATAAATCATAGAGCCTTATATATTTGTTTTTCTAGGAGGTTTTTATGCATATTAATTTTACATTCAGAAACTTTGAAGCCTCAGAGCACCTAAAAAAATACGCTCGTCGTCGTTTCGAAAAAGTTGGTCGTTTTCTAGGTAAAAAAGCTGCTTTAGACTTAGAAGTACTCTTATCCGTAGATAAACATCGTCAGAAAGTAGAAGTTATTCTTTCAGGCGAAGGTATGAATATCTCAACAGCAGAAGAATCAGCTGATATGTATGCTTCAATCGATTTGATGACAGATAAACTCGAATCACAAATCAGAAGACATGCATCAAAAAGTCGTGAACGCAATAAATCAAAAGATAATATTGATATTTACGCATACCACATTGAGGAAGAAGAAGAAGGCGTAAAAATTGTTAATGGTGATCAATTCTTCTCACCACGTCCAATCATGATGGAAGAAGCAGTTCTTCAATTAGAAAAAAACAATTATGAATTTATTGTTTTCCTCAACCCTGATAATGACAGAGTTAATGTTCTCTTCAAAAAAAGTAATGGAACATTATGCTTGATTGATCCTGTTGTATAAGTAAATTATACTACTAAATAAAATAATAAAAAAGGCAGAGTTATCTGCCTTTTTTATTGCTCATTGATCTTTTTGGTATTTGAAAAAAATTATTATTATTCACTAAATTCTTTAGTTACTAATTACTATGTCCTTTTTA
>CAYJIN010000034.1:0-4397 GCA_964370245.1 uncultured Desulfovibrionaceae bacterium | reverse complement strand
AAAAATTATTATTATTCACTAAATTCTTTAGTTACTAATTACTATGTCCTTTTTAACTCCATTGCTTTTTGTAGCATTTCGTCAGCCGTAGTTACTGATTTTGAGTTTGATTGGAAGCCACGTTGTAAAATAATAAGGTCAACCATTTCTCTTTCCATTGCAACATTTGATGTTTCAATGGCAGAACCTAAAATATAGCCATAATTTTCTTGTCCAGCTATCCCCTCTTCTTCTAAACCACAATCAGGTGTAACAGTATAATGGTTATTCCCTTCATTATATAAACCATCTTGGCTCGTAACTCTATACACAGGAATTCTATAAAGGTCCTCAGTTTTACCATTCGTAAAATGACCCATTACAGTTCCATCAGTTCCAAAAGAAATACTTGATAATTCGCCTTGTGGAGCGCCATCTTGCCTAAAATCAGCAATTGAAGATGATGAACTAGGATAGCTTGTTGAGGCAAATTCTTCTCTATCAGCAGGAACACCAATTTCAGGCAGTAGTGAACTATTAGTACCAACATCTGCTGCTGTGATACCTGCGTTAGACCATCCACTTGGAGATGAAGCACCAAAATTTATAGAAATTTGTTGATTGCCAGAATCAGCAAAATTGATATTCATAATTGGTGAACCGTTTTCATCTAATTCAGCAGCTGTCCATGAAGATAAATCATTAGCGTCGCCACCAGTTGGTGAAAAGGCAGACATATCAGTGAGTTGGCCACTAGAAGAAAAAGTCATTGTTCCAGCCATTACAACGCCTTGCTTTTCAACAGCTATACCACTTGCGTCAAGCTCAGGCGGAATTGTAGCAATATACTCCATAGTGCGCACACCGTTTTCATCGGTTGCGACATCAAAATGGAAAGTAATTTCATGTTTATTACCTTCGTTATCATACACAGTCATAGGCTGTGAATATGGAACATTAGGCATAATTTCACTAGAAGTTGCATCATAAGATTTTAGCAATGAAAAATATGGGTCAACAATCTGCTCTTCTGTTGTTGTTGCGTCAGGATCAGTAGGTGTCGGGGCAGGCACAGTTACAGTTTCGTATGAATTTACATAGTTTGAAGTAAAACCAAGATTTAACTTTGCTTCAATTGAAGAAGTTGGGTGAAAAGCTGAAACTGGTGCATTATTAACAACATCTAATTGCAAAGCTTGTAAAGCGCCTTCTGCGCCTGTTTCTTGATCAATTGGATATGCGAGGAGTTGCGCACCTGTAGGATCAATCAAAAAACCTTCTTTATCAAAAATAAAATCGCCAGCTCTTGTAAGATATTCAGAACCATTATCTACATTCTGCACCTTGAAAAAACCAGTGCCATTGATAGATAAATCTGTATAGTTACCAGTTGATTCATGCGAACCTTGTGTAAACAATGTTCTTGTTACACAGTGCAATGAACCCATACCTTGCTGATTTGATAAATTTGTATTTGATGTACCAAGAGATAAATCTTTATACATTAAATCTTGAAACAGCCATTCTTGCTGTTTATAAGCTATGGTATTTACGTTTGCTAAGTTATTGCCAACAACGCCTAAACCCTGATCGTGGGTTTTTAAGCCGCTAGCGCCAACAAATAGTGCGCTCATCATAACTAAACTCCTTGGGAAAAAGTTTCCGCTATAGAATATAAAGCAAGAAGCGTACCAATTTTTAATTAAATTAAGGAGTTAACATATTATTAAACATAACTTATTATTTTTATTGATTTAAAAGATTTCCACTTCTAAACTCAAAAGATAAATTCTTACTATATGCTGTGTTATAGAGCGGAATTTTTAGCCTAGTAAAATAATTTTTTACAATGCTTGAAGGATGATTATAAGAATTATTTAATCCTGTTGAAGCAATAACTATTTCAGGTTTAGTTCTTTCATAAAATTCTTCGCTATAGGCATCTTTTGAACCATGATGCGGTAAAACTAAAATTTTTACGTCAATGTCATTATTAGTATTATCAGCAAGTAAACGGCTAATTCCACTCTCTTCAATATCACCACAAAAAAGAGCAAGCCCTTTTATTTCATTATTTCTTTTATAAATCAAGCGCAATACCATTGAAGCATTGTTGGAAGAATAATTTCCATCTGTATTGGGTGATAAAACTTCTAAATAATAGTTTGAATTACCAAGTTGAATAACATCAAAAGTTTTTAGAAGTTTTTGATTTACTTTAGCCTCTGTAAGAATAGCTAAGATCTCTTTTCTAATTTCTTCATCTTTTGAATATTCAGAATAAACAAAATTATTAATAGAAAAATGTTTTGCTATATGCACCAAACCTTTTGCATGGTCAATATCAAAATGAGAAAGAAAAACATATTCTAAATGTGGAAAATCTTGATAAGTAAGGACTTTAGCAACAATATCTCTACCAGTATCAAATCTATTTCCAAACACACCACCAGCATCAATGATAGCTCGCTCACTTCCCCACTCAAGTAAAATACTCTGCCCTTGACCAACATCTAGCATGCGTATAGTAAGTCTTTCTTCTTTAGTGGAAAGATGATTAATATACATTTTTGATAAAGGTGAAGCTATTAAACAAAGTAAAGCAAAAAGATAGACAATATATTGCTTTCTAAACAATAATTTTCTATATAATAGCCCCAAAATAAGAAGAAAATATCCAAAGCCTTGCCATATATCAAAACGATAAACTTGAAGCATTTCTAAGCCAAATTTATCCTCAAAATAAGCAAGAAACATGAGAAAGAAATTTATTATGCTTGCAATTAAATCTATAATAAAAATTGAAACTTGAGAAAATTCTACTGTAAAAAGAGAAAAGAAAGATAAAGGTAAAATTATAAATTGCAGTAATGGCAGCCAAAGCACATTGAAAAAAGAATACGGACTCACAACACCGAAAATATAAACTTGCAATGGCATAAGAAAAATTTGAATAAAAAAACTAATGCTAAATAAGGAGAAAATAGTAAAAGCTATTCTAAAAATAAGGAATTTCAATTTTGAATATGAAACTTCATTATAATAAGAAAAGCCTAATTTTCTATAGCAAAATTTCCTCAATGTAGTCAGATAAGGCACAATTAAAGCAATTGCAAAAACCGAAAGTATGGAAAATTGATAACTCAAATCAGCCCAAGCTCTTGGGAAAAGAAGAAGAATGAAAGTTGCTGCAATTACAAGGCAGTCAAGCAAAGTTGCTTTTCTGTAAAAAAGAAGAAAAATCCAAACTACAAAGAGCATTAATCCAGCACGCAGCAAAGAGATTGGCATATTTCCAATCCAAAAATATAATAAAGTAAGCGGAACTGAAATAAAACCAAGTAAGAGAGTAAAAGGTGCTTTTAGCAGAAGATGTGGAAATATAAAAGTAATTAATTTCAAAAGAAAATAAGCGCATAAAATTGCAAAGCCTAAATGCATTCCTGATAAAGCAATGGAATGAACAAGGGATGTTTTTACAAATAAATTTACAGTTTCAGTGTCGAAATAAAAGCGCTCACCAAAAATAAGTGCTGGTATAAAAGCTTTTGTTTGGGAAATATTCGCATCATCATCTTGGCAGTTTTCTATCAATTTTTTATAGAGCTTAGCTCTTAAATTTGCGAGGAAACTCCCCTCTCCTGACAAATCAACTTTTGTATTATTCATATATAAATAAGCAACATAGAAAATATTTTTATCATGCCAATAATTTTCAGCAGGTAAAATTCCTTCATTTACTGTAAAGGCAATTTCTCTTAATTTAGCTTCAAATTGAATGTGCATACCCGCAACAGGTATAGCCATATCTTTTAAATTTGATTTTTCGTAATTGAGATAAACAACTGCTTCACCTTTCAGAGGTTCATAGTAATATTCTTGTGTAATATCGCTTAGTATGAGTCGCCATCTTTTATCTGGTAAGGATTGTGCCTTAACAATTTTCGCATGATAAATTTCTGCATCAGAATCATTATACCAGCCAGAATTTTCAATTTCACTATGGATTGATGAAGGCTTTAATGGTTGTTCACCATAAATATAGCCAAAAGAAAAAGAGAGAAAAATCAAAAGATAAAAGAAAATTTCATATATAATTTCAGAAATTTTAATTCTTTTCGCCTGAATAAAAAACATCAAGGCAAATAAAAAGAGTGCTTGCAATAAGTAGTCATTTGCAAACAAGCCTAAAAAGTATGCAAAACAAAAAGCATACCACTTCATAGGAGGTTCAGGATATAACATAATTATATTATTTGCCTCCGGCGGCCAAAGAAAATAATTTCCTTTGGAAACCTTATCCATTTTATGCTTTCGCATAAAATAACAAGATATACAAGTACTAATTTATAGAGAAAAAGTATAAAAATTTTGTAAGGAGATGGGGGAGAGCCCTCTTTAAGAGAAACAAGGGGGAA